>CANPFO010000026.1 GCA_947573555.1 uncultured Clostridium sp.
TGTGTGTGTGTGTGTGTGTGTGTGTGTGTGTGTGTGTGTGTGTGTACAGTTTCAAGTCTTTCAGCTTTTTGATATTTTTCTTTTTTCATTTTTATTCCATCTTCTCCTTTGTCGTTTATCTTGAAATTATTATATAATAGCTTCATCTTTTTATCAACTATTAATTTACAAATTGTTGCACTTTCACTACTAGTTTGTTACTGGCCAGCCTAATTACAATTAACATTTTACCCCAAACTCTCATAATAACTATTATATAATTTAGAATAATATCCCCCACTATTAACCAATTGCAAATGATTTCCTTGTTCAATAATTTCGCCCTTATCCAAAACTATAATTTTATCAACATTAACAATTGTAGACAATCTATGAGCTATAAAAATAGAAGTTTTTTCTGCCGAAATTCTATCAATAGACTTTTGAATCAAATTTTCTGTATATGTATCTATATTAGCAGTAGCCTCATCCAAAACAAAAATATCTGGATTATGTGCAAAAATTCTTGCAAAAGCAATTAATTGCTTTTGTCCAGCAGAGAATGAATTTCCTCTTTCTTTCGCTACTTCTTCCATTCCCTTTGGTAAGTTATTTACAAATTCATTTGCTGATGCTAGCTGAATTGCATTTTGCACTTTATTATCATCTAATGGTTGATTTAATTTAATATTATCTTTAATACTTGTTGCAAATATAAATGGATCTTGCAAAATTATTCCAATGTGTTCTCTTAAACTTCTTACATTTATATCTTTAATATTTATATCATCTATAAATATATCACCCTTTTGAATTTCATAGAATCTATTTATTAAGTTTATTATTGTTGTTTTTCCAGAGCCAGTTTTTCCAACAAAGGCAATACTTTCTCCAGGATTTATTGTAAAACTAACATTTTTTAATATCCACTGTTCATTATCATAGGAAAACCATACATTTCTAAATTCAATTTTTCCATTTACCTTTTCTAATACAATTCCATCTTCAAAATTTTCTAAATATTGTTTCTCATCTAATATGTCATATATTTTATTTATAGATACCAAAGCTTCTTGTACAGTTTCAATGTTTTCAACTGTTCTTGTAATTGGTTCAAATAATTTATTTATATATTTTGTAAATGCATATATTAAACCTATTTCAAGTGAAATTCCAAAAAAGTTATTTATACTTACATATACTACTAATGCAATAGCTAGGTGTTCTAATATTGTCATTATTCCAGGCAAAGTAGCTTGTACTATTCCGTTCTTTTGCCCTTTCATCTCTATAGCTTTTAGTATATTTTTCACATTCTTTTTTCTTTGCACTTTGTATATTAAAAATTTTTATTATTTTTGCTCCATAAATTGATTCTGCAAAAAAAGTATTTAATTCTGTTCTTATTGCTTTTGATTTATCATATATCTTATTTAATATACTAGTACATATAACTGATGTTATTATTATAAATGGAATTACAATAAGTGCTACTAGGCTTAATTTTATACTTAAATAAATCATTACTGTAATTATTACTATAACTACTATTATATCTTTTATAATTGTTGATATTACATCTTTAAATAATGTTGATATATCTTCCACATCATTTGTTATTCTTACAAATAACTTTCCTGCTGATGTTTTATCATGGAATGGTATATTAGCATATTGTATGTATTTAAATAATTTATTTCTTATTGAATAGATTACTTCTTCTCCTATCATATTTGTTGTAGTTGTTGAAATAAAATCTATTATATTCCCCAGTATTACTATTGCAATATATATGGCTCCTAAAATTCCTATTGTCATAAATCCATTTCTATATATCCCCTTTGCCAAATAATCATCTATTGCAATTTTTATTATATATGGTTTTACAACTTCAGCAATAGATATTAATAATGACATTATAGATACTATAGCTATTGCTTTTAAATGTGGTTTTGCCATTTTATATGTTCTTATTAATGTTTTATTTTTCATAAGTTACCTCTGTTCTATTTTTTCTTCCTTTGATGATTGTTGTATGTAAAATTTATGGTATAAACCTTCTTTATTTATTAAACTTTCATGATTTCCTTGTTGTACTATTTTTCCATCTTCTAAAACTATAATATTGTCTGAATCTTTTATGTCTGATATTCTATTTGATATTATTATGCACGTTTTTCCTTCTGTCATTTTTCTTACATTTTCTAATACTTTCTCCTCTGTTCTATTATCTAGAGCTGAAAATGTATCGTCAAATATTACATAATTGCTATTTTGTAAAAATGCTCTTGAAATTATAACTCTTTGTTTTTGTCCACCAGACAAGTCTACTCCTCTTTCTCCTATTATTGTTTCTATTCCATTTTTCATACTAGCTATTTCTTCTTTTATAATAGCTTTTTCAATACTATCTTCTATATCGTAATCTTCATATCCTTCTTTAAATAGCTTGATATTTTCTTTTAATGTAGTTGAAAATAGGAAGTGGTCTTGTGTAATGTAACATATATTTTCTCTTAAATTTTCTAATGGTATTTCGTTTATATCTTTTTCTCCTATTAATATCTGTCCATCTTTTACTTGATATAATTTTGTTAAAAGATTCATTAAAGTTGTTTTTCCACTTCCAATTGTTCCAATTATTCCTAATGTTTCACCTTGCTTTATTGTTAAATTAATATTTTTTAATGTTGGCTCCATTGTGCTTGGATAATTATATGTTAAATTATTTATTACTATATCTCCAGATATTTTTTCTGAATTTTCTATTGTCTTTAAATTTATTTTTTCTTTTTCTAATTTAAAAAATTCATTTAATCTTCCGTAAGATATTTGTGCTCTTTTATATCTTGATATTATTCCTGGCAGCCATGATACTGGTCCATAAAACAAACCAATATATCCATTAAATGCTGTAAAATCTCCTATTGTTATTTCTCCTGATAGTACTAGTTCTGAACCATATATAAGAGATATTCCATAACATAGTCCAAATCCTATATTTATGCATGTAGAAAGTAGTGTTGAGTGTATATCTACTGCATTATTACTTCCTTTTAGCAATTTGTTTCTTCCTATAAATCCTTTTAGCTGTTCCATTTCTCCTGAATATGCTTTTACTGTACGAATACTATCTGTACTTTCTTGCACATATTCAGAAAGTTCTGTAAAATGCACTTGTGCTTTTTTAAAACTTCGTTCTACGTATTTTTTTATTTTTACAATTAAATATGATGTCATAATTATTGGAATAATTGTCATTACTGTCAATTTTAAGTTAACTGTTAATATCATTGTAGTTATTGTTATTATGCTAGTTAAAATTACTCTAATTCCATAAGAAATTATTCTATATGTTCCTGCTCTTATTTCTCCAATATCTTTTGTTAAATATGACATTAACTCTCCGTTTTTTATGTTTTGTAAGTCTTTCATTTTAATTTTTAAGAATTGCTCAAATACTTTGTCTTTCATATCTTTTTCAAAACTTCTAGCTATATATGTTACAAGGCTTCTCCAAGGTAATCTAGCAATAAATGCTGCTAGAACTACCAATATTAAGAACATAACATATTTTGTAATTTGCATTTTGTTAACACCTAAATTAGGCATTAAATCTATTATCTGACCAATAATTTTAGATGGTAATGTTACTATATACATATTTATTCCTATGAAAATGGCAACTACTATTATATGTTTTATATATTTTTTCAAACTTTGTTTTATTATCTTTTGCATACTTTATCTCCTCTATTTTAGATAGAACTATTATCTAATTCTTCCATAGCTTTAATATATTGCTCTTCATTTGGTGCTTTTCCGTGCCATCCTACTTGATTTTCCATAAAAGATATTCCTTTACCTTTTACAGTTTTAGCAATTATACAAGTTGGTTTTCCTTTTACATTTTTAGCAACTTCAAATGCTTTTAATATTTCATCTATGTCATGTCCATCTATATTAATAATTTCAAATCCAAAGCTTTTAAATTTTTGGTCAATTGGATATGAACTCATTACTTCCTCTATCGTACCATCTATTTGTAAATTATTATTATCTACTATCACACATAAATTATCTAATTTGTATTTAGATGATGCCATTGCAGCTTCCCATATTTGTCCTTCTTCAATTTCTCCATCACCTAAAATGCAATACACTCTATAATTTTTATTATCAATTTTTCCTGCTATTGCCATTCCATTTGCTGCAGATAGTCCTTGTCCTAAAGATCCTGTTGTCATATCTACCCCAGGTATTTTTTTCATATCAGGATGTCCTTGTAATCTACTTTCTATATCTCTTAATGTTTTTAATTCTTGTACATCGAAAAATCCTCTATTTGCTAAACATGAATATAATGCAGGTGCACAATGCCCTTTTGATAAAACTAATCTATCTCTATTTTCATATTTTGTATTATCTGGATTTACATTTAGTTCATCAAAATATAGTACTGTCATTATATCTGCTATTGAAAGTGAACCTCCTGGATGTCCTGATTTTCCGCTGTAAACAGCCTCTACAATTCCTTTTCTTACGTTTTTTGAAATTTCTTTTAACTCTTCTATTTTTCTATTTTCCATAACATTTTTCTCCCTATTTTATAATACTTACATTTTACCTTTTATATACATTTTTTTCAATATTTGTAATATAAATATAAAATAAAAGTAATGTTATTGCAATTGTTGTGGTATAATAATGTTACAATTTACAATTAATTTATTTGTTAGTTATAATATATTATTTTTTAGAAATGAATGTGGGGACCAACAAGTTATATTATAACTAACAAATAAATTAACTATGAATTGTAACATAATAATTAAAGGATGTGATTTTATGTTTGAGAAATATATTAATAAAAAAGAAATTATTGAAAATTTGCAAAAACTTATTCAAATTCCTAGTGTACACAGTGACTCTTCTAATCCTAATTTCCCCTTTGGCCAAAACACTGTTGTAGCACTAAATTATATTTTAGATTTAGGTAATAAATTAGGCTTTAAAACAAAAAATATTGATAATTATTGTGGATATATAGAATTCGGTTCTGGTGACAAATTAGTAGGAATTGTTGGGCATTTAGACGTTGTTCCTGAAGGTGAAAATTGGACTTATCCTCCTTATTCTGCTAGAACAGTCGATAATAAAATATATGGTAGGGGTGCAATTGATGACAAAGGGCCAGTAATTGCAAGTCTATATGCAATGAAAGCTGTTATGGATTACTGTAATGATAACTCTATCGTTTTAAATAAACGAGTTCGACTAATCTTAGGTTTAAATGAAGAGAGAGATTGGAAATGTATAGATTATTATAAAAAACATGAGGAGATTCCATCTATTGGTTTTAGTCCTGATGCTGACTTTCCTTGTATATATGCAGAAAAAGGGCTAATCTCACCATTTTTAACAATGGATTACTCTGAATTTAAAAATAAGGATATTGTTTTAACTAATATAGATATTAACAATAACCCTTTGAATGTTGTGCCTAAATATTGTAGCTGTAGCCTTTTAGTAAATGATAAAATTGATATTATTGATATTATTAATTTAATATCATCTCTATCTAATCAATATAATTTCAATATTACTACTGAGAAAATAGATAGAAATGAATTAAAGATAACATCTTATGGAGTCCAAGCTCATGCTGCTCATCCAGATTTAGGTATAAATGCTATTTCTAGATTGATTATTGTTTTAGATAAATTATTTAAACAATATAATATAATTATTCCTTTATTTGATTTATTTTCAAAATATATTGGGCTTGATTATAATGGCGATAAGTTAAATATAAATTATCCCGATGAATCAGGAGAATTAACTTTAAATGTGGGGCAATTCTATTTTGAAAACGATATAATAAAAATCGGATTTAATCTAAGAGTTCCTATAAATACAAGTTTTGAATTAATTGAAAAAAGCTTTAAAGGTGTTTGTACTAACTTTAATAATGTTGATTGTGAATTTTCTGGGAAGAAAAATCATTTATATGTTGCTAAAGACTCCTATTTAGTTGAAACTCTTTGCAAAATTTATAATGATTATACTAGTTCAGATGTTCAGCCTATTTGTATTGGTGGTGCTACTTACGCTCGAGCTTTTAATAATTTCGTTTCTTTTGGAGCTAATCTTCCTGGGCAAAAAGATATGTGTCATCAAACTGATGAGTTTATCTCTATTGATAATTTGATACTTGCTTGTAGAATTTATTGTGAAGCTATTTATAAACTCTAGAGAAAAGAAGAGAAAAAGGGAAAGAGGGACGTTTCTTGAAATCCCAGCTAAAAGGGAATAAGGGACACTCCTTGGAGCAACACATCCTATTTCTCTTTTTTTCTGCTTTTTTACCACACATTTCCCCAATCATTACTATATAAAATACATATGGTAATGATTGATTGGAATGAAAAATACAAGTTGTTATATAAGAATTTGAGGAATGTTCACGGGAAAAAGTTATATTATATTCCTTTTTCATTTCACAACTCGGCTTCCTACATAGATTAAAAGTTCTAAATCAAATTAATCAGCGCCCTCGTGAGGCGAGATTCCCTAATTAATTTGATTAAGAACTTCTACATCTATTCCAGGGCACATTCGTTGTTCAATTTAAAAGGAATATAATATAACTTTTTAGCCTGAGTGAAAGCGGCCCGAATTCTTATATTACAACTTGTTTTTGAATGAAATGAACGAATTACCATATGTATTTTATATAGTAATGATTGGGGAAATGTGTGGTAAAAAAGCAGAAAAAAAGAGAAATAGGATGTGTTGCTCCAAGGAGTGTCCCTTATTCCCTTTTAGCTGGGATTTCAAGAAACGTTCCTCTTTCCCTTTTTCTCTTCTATTCAAATAACCTTTGAAATTCTTGTTCACTAATTTTTTCTTTTTGCAATAAAGTTTGAGCAATAGCATCTAATTTATCTCTATGTTCTATTAGCAATTTTTGCGCTTCTGTATAAGCCTTATCTATTAATTCTTTTACCTCTGCACCTATTTTATCACCAATATTTTCTCCGAAAATTAAAATATCATTTTGCTCTTTTCCTTGGAAATCAATTGGGCCTAATTTATCGCTCATACCATATTTAGTAACCATTTCTCTTGCAATTTGAGTTGCTACTTCTATATCATTACTTGCACCTGTTGATATATCATCAAGCACTAATTTTTCTGCTGCTCTACCACCTAATAAAGAAACCAATTTTTCTTGCATTTCTGTTTTTGATACATAATATTTATCTTCATCAGTTTTATACATAGTATATCCACCTGCAACACCTCTTGGTATTATTGAAACTTCTTTTACTGCTTTTTGTGTTGGCAAATACTGACTTACTACTGCATGTCCTGCTTCATGATATGCTGTTAATTTTTTATCTTTTTCAGAATATGTTCTTGATGCTTTTTCTATTCCTACTGTTACTTTTTTAACTGCTTCTTCTATATCTGCATTTTCTATATCTTCATGTTTATTTATTGTTGCAATTATTGCTGCTTCGTTTAGTATATTGGCTAGTTCTGCTCCTGTAAATCCAGCAGTGTCTTCTGCAATACTTTCTAAATTAACTGTGTCTGAAATTCTTTTTCCTTCACTGTGTATTTTTAATATATCTAGTCTTCCTTTTAAATCAGGTGCTGGTATTGTTATTTGTCTATCAAATCTACCTGGTCTTAAAAGTGCTTTATCTAGCATTTCTGGTCTATTCGTTGCTGCTAAAACTATTATAGTTTCTTCTGAACTAAATCCATCCATTTCTACTAGCAATTGATTTAAAGTTTGATTATTTTCTGTTTCTGCTCCACTATTTGATGTTCTTCTTGAGCCTATTGCATCTATTTCATCTATAAAGACTATACATGGTGCTAGCTTTCTTGCTTTGTCAAATAATTTTCTTACTCTTGAAGCTCCTAATCCTGCAAACATTTCTATAAATTCAGAGCCACTCATTGATATAAATGGCACATCTGCTTCTCCAGCTATTGCTTTTGCTATTAATGTTTTTCCTGTTCCTGGCTTTCCATATAATAAAACTCCTTTTGGAATTTTAGCTCCCATTTTAGTAAATTTTTCTGGTTTTTTTAGAAAATCTACTATTTCTATTAGTTCTTCTTTTTCTTCACTTAATCCTGCTACGTCTTTAAATCTTACTTTTGTTTTTCTTCCTGTTTCTTCATATACTTGTCCTTTTTCACCTAGTCCTTGCATTTTAAATATCATTACTACTAATGCTAACATTATTAATGTAGGAAATAAACTCATAATTGTTCCTGGAATTTGTGATGCTACACTTCTAGGTTTTTGAATTAATTCTATTTCATTTCCTTCAAATACTTTTTCTTGTAATAATTTTATAAATGCTTCTGTATTTGGAACTATTGCTCTTTTCTCTTCTTCAATGTCTTTCATTTTTACTTTAATTCTAGTACTTCCAACTGTCATTTCTATTTTCTCTATATTTCCATAAGACATTTCTTTTATTAAGTCAGTATATGCTAATGTTTTATCATCTTCTTTTTCTTTATTGGTTACAAAATATATAGCTATTCCAGTAAGTAGTACTATTAATGCTAGTAAAGATATAAATGAAATTAATATTTTTTTATTATTCTTCTTATCTTTTTCCATATTACATCTATCTCCTTTCTTTTAAGCATTTGAACCTTCTGGCTCTTCCCCATTATTTTTATCTTCTTTTTCCTCTTCTTTCTTTTGTTTCTCTTCCCCTTGCTTTTCTTCTTCTTTTTTTAATTCTTCTTTTACTTCTTTTTCTACTTCAATAACTTTTTGTACTTCTTGTTGTTTTTTGTTTGATTCTGCTTTTATTATAAATAATGCTGCTATCATATATATTGTTGCAACTAACATATACATTACTTCAAAATATGCTATTCTGTAATCAAAAATTGAATTTACAATTACATATATCATATGTAGCAACATTGATAGTGTTATAGAATATATTGTCATATTTAATATTGCTATATATTTTAGCTTTAGTCTTAAAATCATTGATGTTAAAAGTCCGAACATACTTATAATTATTATATATAATATTATATTGATTAATTGAATTACAAAAAATTGTATAAATAGTACTAAACATACTTGAAAATATACTGGTAACATTGCGCTTCCTTGCATATATTCAACTAATAAATTTTTATCAAATTCATTTATTTTTAATACTTCAAATAATTCTCCATAATTATATGTTGTAATATTAGTTTTTCCCGCTTCTTTTAATACTAACCTATCTTTTAAAATTATAACACCATTTTCTTGTTCGCTAACACTATTTATATATTGGTCATCCTCTTCTTTTGTTTGAGTACTAGTATCTATAATAATTTTTCCGTATTTTTCGTCTTTGTTTATTATTGGTTCTTGCATATCTATACTTAGTATTTTATCTTTATAGTTAAATTCAGGTGCATTTTCCTTTATATATCCACTTATTTCATATATTTGTTTTCCTATTTTATATACTGCACCAACTGATAATATTATTGATAATATTATTACTAATGTAATTAGATATTTAAATGCTTTTGAAAATCCATCTGCAGCTAGTTCTGCATATTTATCTATTTTATCAATTGCATACCAAATTCTTTTGAAAAATCCCATTTTATTATTTTTCATTTAAATCCACTCCCTCTTTATATTGCTGTCAACATACTTTATATTTGAAGTCATTATTACTTCATCATTTATTTTTATTTCTTTTCCTTGTGTATCTACAGTAATATGATATGTTCCAACTCTTCCTAATATAGGATGTTTTTTTCCGTTTATTTCTACATATAATCTTTGCTTTTTTAATAAATTTTTAAAGTCTTGTACTATATATCTAATTTTATCAACATTTCTTAACATATCTTTTCCAGTCTCTATATTAAAACCATTGCAATATCCACATGGTATTATTGCTACTTTTGTGTTATTTTTTGTTTTATACACATTTGAATATCCTATATTAAAATTTGAAGGAAGTTCTTTTATTTCTGATATATTTGATTTTAAATATCCTATTTTTCTTAATCCTATTGAATTTTTAAAAGATATTCTTCCTGTAAAAGCTGAACCTATTCTTACTGCATTTAAGTGCATATTAGGAAATTTTATAAAGGCTGATGTATTACACACATGTAACATTCCTGTTTGTATTTCATTCATCTTTAAAACTTCTATGCAATTAATAAATCTATCAAATTGTAGTTTTGTATATTTGTCATCATAATATGCATTTGAAAAATGTGTAAATGTTCCTTCTATTTTTATATTTGTTAAGCTTTTTAATGTTTTTATCATTTCATCTCTATTACTATATACAAATCCATATCTTCCAAATCCAGTATCTATTTTTATATGTGCTTTGACTGTTATGTTTAATTTTTCTCCTATTTTATCAGCTATTTCTGCTGCTTCTTTTGAGCCTATTGTTAAAATGACATTATTTTTTATTAATGTTCTAACCTCTTCTTCTACACTTGTTGAAGAAAGCATTAATAATTTTTGATTTATTCCAGCTTGTCTTATTTTTAATACTTCGTCTACTGTTGAAACGGCAAAAAAGTCTATTCCTTGGTCTATTAAAAAGTTGGTATATTCAACAATTCCTAGCCCATATCCATTTGCTTTTACTACTGCAATTATTTTTACTTTATTTCCATTATCATCTGGTAAATTTTTTTCTGCATATTTTTTTATTTTTTCTATGTTGTATCTCAAATCTTCTTTTTTTATTACTACTGAATTCAAATTTTAATTTCACTCCACTTCATTAGCTTTCAAAATTTTACCTTATCTTTCTTTTTATTTGTCTTATTGTTCTAAATGCTTTTTCTGAAAGTTTATATAATTTATATGTTAAAGGTTTGTATGGAATATAAATTTCCCCAATGAATTCTGTAAATTTTGCTCCAAATCCTTTTTTAAATCTATATAATCCATATTGTGGATGGTTCTCATCTACAACTCCAGATACTCCTCTAAAGTCATACATATCGTCTTTTCTTGCTATTGCCATTTTTATCATTTCCCATTGCAATAAATAGTTTGGCATTAAATTTCTATGTTGATTACTGCTTGCTCCATATAAATACCATGTTTTATTACCATAAAATATTGGTATTACTCCTGATATTGGCTTTCCTTCATAATATGCCATTAGTAATTTCATATGTCCTTGTGGTGCTAAATTGTCATACATTTTTTCAAAATACTCTAATGGTCTTGTTATAAATCCATCTCTTTCTCCTGTTTCGACCATTATCCTATGAAAGTCTTTTAAGTCTTCTTTTGTTCCTTCTTTTACTTCAACTCCTTTTTTTGTTGCTAATCGTATGTTGTATCTCCATTTTTGGTGGAATCCTGCCATTATTTCTTCTTCTGTTTTTTCTTTTATATCTAGCCTAAATACATATCTTGGTTGTATTTCATCTTTAAAGTCTTTCGCATCATCTTTTATTTTATATCCTAAGTTTGTTACTATTTCTCTAAACATTTGGTCTTGACTTTCTATGTCTGGCTCTATCCTTAATGCCATTGCTTTATATTTTTTTGCTAATTCTTTTGCTCCATCTGTTAGTTGTTTCATAACTGCTATGTCATGTATATCACATATTGGACCTCTTGATGAATACATTATGTTTCCAAATATTGGCATTTTTCTAATCCATACACATAGAGAACCTATTATTTGCTTGTTTTCATCTTCTGCTAGTATTACTTCTGGTTTCCAATTTGGCTTTTTTATTTCTGCCCATTCTAATGATTGTTGGAAGTTGCATCTTTCGTGTTTTTCTATAAATTTTTTGTATTCATTTTTCGAGTCTTCATCTGTTACAAATCTCATTTCTTGTTTTTCCTCCTAAATTATTATTTACGATTTAACGTTATTTTACACTAATAACTTTAATTTTACAAGTAATTTATTATTTTTTTTGCATTAAAAAAATCCCTCAAATAAACTGAGGGATTTTTTATTTTTTTAGAATTGTTTTTTTACAGATGTTGTAAATTTGATGCATCCTACCACATCATCTTTCGAAACATTTAAAAGCTGAATCATTTTATCATATACTTCAGGTACTTTTAAATAATTGTCTAAGCTTAATAAATAACTTTCATAATCTGTGCAATTTTGTATTACATCATAACCATTATTTTTTAGAAATCCAGTATGTATTCTAATTTGTACTTCCAAAGTGTGCTCATTATCAATTTTTAATTTCCAAACAATTTTATCTTGAAAATATTGGCACTCTAATCTTTTTTGGTTTTCCTCAATTATTCTCCTATTTATAATAAGTAATGGTTTCTTTTTTTCTTTTTCGCCTTTGCACTCGATGCTATAGCTTCTAAATATATCTTCGACTTCTTGTCTTACATAAATTAATACTTCTCCATTTTGTTCTTCACATTCAGCAAAGTTGATTTCAATTTCACATTTGCTATTCTGATCTGAAACATAAATAAAATAAACTTTTTTGTTGGTCATAAAAAAAGTACCATGATCAACTTTCGTTTTCACTCCAATTAATTTTAAAAAATGTTCCATATTATCGAATTCCCATCCAGTTAATTCAAGTAAGCATTCTCTTATAGTAGCTTTCATTTCTTCGTTGTTTACAGAAAGTCCTTCAAACCGTAAAAAATCTTTTTTTGTTTTCATATTACCTCCATAGTAGTTACTAATACGAAGTTGTATATGTAACTGTACCTTTTGTTACTCCTGGTACCAAGGATAAAGTGTTTTTATTATATAATTATTTTACATAATTGTCAAATATAATTTTTTAAAAACTCAGAACTTACATAATGTTTAATTAAGCATATTCATATTTTTTCTTATTTATTATTAAAAATATAGTACTTACAATTAGTGCTAAGATTTCCGCTACAACTACTGAAAACCACACTCCATTAATTTCAAATAAAGCTGGTAGTAATAGTATCATCATTACTTGAAATACTAAAGTTCTTAAAAACGAGATTATCGCAGATACTAGTCCATTGTTTAATGCTGTAAAAAATGACGAAGCAAATATATTAAAACCACTAATAATAAAAGAAATTGAAAATATTCTTATAGCATTTGTAGTCATTTCAAGTAAGCTTTGATTATAGCTTACAAAAATACTTGCTAGTAGTTTTGCGAAAATTTCTGCGATAATAGTCATTACTACTGATGTTATTATCAATAATATAACACTCTTTTTTAATAAGTTTTTTAGTTCTTCCTTATTATTTGCCCCATAATGATAGCTTATAATTGGCGCTGAACCTATTGAATATCCTATGTATGTTCCTGAAAAGATAAAAGCTATATACATAATTACTCCATAAGCAACAATTCCATCACTACCAGCAAATTTCATTAACTCCATATTATATAGCATATTTACTAAGCTCATTGAAATATTTGTTAGCATTTCAGAAGAGCCATTTATACAAGTTTGTATTAATATTTTTATATTAAATTTGGTTTTTTTTATTTTTAGTGGTGTATTATTTTTGTGTATAAAATAGACAAGTGGAATAATCCCTCCTATTGTTTGACTAATTAAAGTTGCTAATGCTGCTCCAAATATTCCCTTTTTGAGAACATATATAAATAAAAAGTCTAGTATCATGTTAGTAACTCCTGTCATAATAGAAATTTTTAGTCCCATTTGCGGTTTTTCTGCAACAATAAAAAAGCTTTGAAAACTATTTTGTAACAAAAATGGTATTAATGCTATTGTTAATACTTTACCATAAATAGTGCAATTTTCTAATATATCTCCTTCTGCACCTAGTAGTTTAGAAATAGGTTCTATAAATATTAATCCTATTATTGTTAATATAAATCCTATAACTATTAAAAAATAGTTTAGCGTTGAGAAGTATTCATTTGCCTTTTCTTTGTCTCCTTCTCCCATTGTTTTTGAAACGATAGCACTTCCTCCAGTTCCAACCATAAATCCTATTGTTCCTAGAATCATTAGTACTGGCATAATTAAGTTTACTGATGCAAAGGCATCACTTCCTACACAATTAGATACAAATATTCCATCTACTACTCCATAAATTGATGTAAATATCATCATAATAATTGTAGGTATTGTAAATTTTATTAATTTTTTATAAGTAAAATGTTCTGATAATTGTATATTCATTTTTTATCTCCAAATAGTATTTTATTTTTTTATCAAAGAAACAGCACTCTGAATTACAGAGTACAGTCTTTTTATTAAAGTAATATGTTTTACCTCATCCTTAAGCCCTCCTATATTTACCATTTTGGGTTTGTATTAAGCTAGGACATACATCAGTTATTTTTATATTATTCTGTGCTAAATCATCTTGTATAGCTTTTCTAAAAGCATTTGTACTTTGTTTTGTTGCATTATATATTGAAAATGGTGGATCACACATTCCAATTACACCAAATACATTGGTATCAATAACTTTTTTTATTCTACTTAGTTTGTTCATTTCTTTATAGTTTGCTTCTTCTACTTTTGACATATCCCCAGAAATCCACATTCCTACACAATTAATTAAGCAATCAATAGTTTCATAATTTTGACTAATATCATTAATAACATTTATTATTTTCTCATCATCTAAAACATCACATACATAATATTTATACTTAACATTTGATGATAATTCTTTTAATTTTTTCATCGTTTATTACATTGTTAGCATGTGTTATAAATTCCTTATGTTCTTTATTCGCTTTTAACACTTTTATCTTGCTTATTTTCTTTTACCTCTTTCTTTATATCATTATCTCTATCTAATTGCAATCTATATTGTAAAAATTTACGTTTTATTTCAAATTCATTTATAATCTCACTCTATGTTTATACAAATGATAAGAATGCAGTAATTTTGAGTAACATTTAACCTTCTACAATGTATTTTTACTTTAAAACATATTACGCTGAAATTGTTAAAATTGACGGATTTACCACTCCGTCGCCTTCATGATTATATTTTGAGTTGTGCTGCACTCTCAATTCTTCGCCATACTTCCAAACCGAAGACAGAATACTAACTGCACATCCATACATGAAACTGGTTATACCGTATATATCGGTTAAATGAGAACTCATATCCCATACATCAGACAATTTCTTGTGATGTTTAGCCATCAAGTATTCCATATACTGTGCCCATAAGATTGTGTAATCTATTACACAGTTACTGTAACCGTCTTTGTAGTTAATGGCTTTACAGTTCTCCCATTCTTCCTACTTCTTTTTATCAGCAATGGCAAAATCTGCATTTCTTTTCTGGAACTGTCTTACTTTCTGAATAACAGACTTTTTTCTCCAGTCCCTTTTAAGGCATTTCGCATATTCCTAGACATATTCTGGTGAATTGTAATATTCCTGCATTTCCTTTTCCAATAAACCGCTGGACATATCACAACTTCTTTGGTACAGTTGCAATATCTTGTCAACATTCTGATCATCCACTCTAATAGAGAATTGATTGAATTCTACTTCTATAGCTTTTACACCATAGAAATTAGAATATGGAATAAAGAATTTTTTCAATTCTGCTACAAATCCAGAAATAGTACCGCCAGCTAAACACTCAACTGTTACAATCCCATCTTTTAATGACGTAATAAGCATTCTGTCTCTTGTACAAGGATTTCTAAACCACAAGCTTTTGTCCCACTTGAATATTTTATCCAATTGGAAAGAATTGGCATAAATTTCATACCGCATGTTCAAACTATCGGAATTTCTGAGCGGAATGCGTTTCTGATAAATCTGAGTATCAACAGAAACATCATTATTGCCGTCCTTGTAACCAAGTATTGCCATTGCTTTCATAAGCATACAGATAATGTCTTTTCTGCCACTGGTGTTCTTAACCTGCAAACGGATGTTGCGATAATTCAAGATTACAGAATCCAAATTTGCAAAATTGCTTTTTCTAGAAAACATTCTAGAAATTAATTCCGCAACTCTTGAAACACTTTCCGTATAGTCAATAGCGATTTCCATAACTCGATTAGCATAAGCTATTGCCTTAAATGCTGTTTTCATCCAGTTACTTCCTATTTTAGGAAGTAACACAGAAGCCTCAAAAACCAAACCTCCATCTGCTGCAACACCCTCAAAGTGAATCATTAATACTTGATAATGTTATAACATAGTTGAATAGTAGTATCTCGTAAACATTTTCCATCTCCTAGAATTCTACTATCTTCACTGATGGAAGTGGCATTTACAGATTTCTTATAGAAGCTTTATTTTTAGGTGGTGTTTCTGCATCACATTTATTTTTCAATTTCTTTTGTTCCTATTTCTGGGTAACGATAGTAATTTCTTCTCTTGTATTTTTAAAATGTGGTGGAAGATTTTTAATTTTATTTATTAGCTTTTCGCAGTCTATATCATAGTTTTGTTTTATCTCAATTATATCTTCATTTTTACATTCAATATATAGTTCTTCTTCCCTATCTCTAAATATACTATGTCCTTTATTTTTAACATATTGCCACCTCCTCGATTTACGATATTTCGTTTATATCATATCGCAATAGCATTTTGGCGATTTTTCGTCAGCGTTATTTCGTTAGTTTTGTTATACCAACTTTATAGTTAAGAAAAGAGGAATTTTATGCAACTTTCAGAAGCTGTTAGAAGAAGAATTATAAATTTAGCAGATGAAAGAAATATAACTTTACATAGGTTATCTTTAGAGTCTGGAATATCATACTCTACATTAAGTAGTTTTATAAATGGAGAAAGTCAAAGTCCAAAACTTGTTACTTTATTACATATATGCGAAGGATTTGGAATTGAATTAAATGAATTTTTTACAGATAAATTATTTAAAGATGTAGAAGAAGATTGATGTTTTGCGGTTTATAAGAATATAAAAATTTCATTTGACATATAATAAAAAAAGTAGTATACTATATTTAACTTAAGTTATTCAATGTGAGGTCATTTGAATAGCACGAACTAAATGGGTAGCAACATTTAGTTCTATTTTTTTGTCTAAAAAATAGAAGTGCAGTAGCAATACACTTCTATCAACTATTTCTAGTCTTGTTTGTTTTCTGGCTTTTTGTCTTCGTATGTACTTAATAGTAACACAATTAGACGCCAGATTAATTCAAATGAGGTCATCCGAAATAGCACCTCCTCTCTCAAAGATTTCCTTTAAGAAAAGGATGTTGTTATTATATCTAATTATTTTATAAAAAACAATGAAATTTGTAATCTTTTTACAATTTTCTTGCACTTATTTTTTGAAAATCCTTTCAAAATTTGTTCATTGAAATTTCTAACATCACTTGTTACAATCTATTCATAATTTATTTTAAGTTTTTAGAAAAAAAGGAAAAAAAGGGAATTGATTATTACTAATTATGATAATATAATTCCTTTAACAAATAAATTTAAAAATGAATATTTAGCTATAAGTATTCATTTAGATTACTATGCTTAAAATTTATTAGCAAAAATTTAACCAATTACAAGGAGGTGCTTTTTCAATGTCAAATAAAGAAAAAATCATTGATTTATTTTATAGTGAACATTCAAAACCTGTTGATATTGCTTTAAAATTAAATGTCAGTAATGCCTATGTATCAAAAGTAATAAAAAAAGATTCTAGGTATCATGAAGAAAAAAATCAAAGAAAACAACAAAATGAACTAAAACATAAAGAACGAACCATTGAATACATGAAATTAAAGCAAAAATCAAATAAAGATAGTTATGAAGCTCTTAAAGCCCAACTGAAACAAGATGCTGAAAAACTATCTTATTATTTTGACATTTCAGATCGTAGCTTTAGAAAATTTAATTCTAGTGCTTACAAGTATAATGCTAAAAAGAAAAGATTTGAAATAGACAGAAAATTAACAGTTTCAATAGATGTTCCAAAAGTAGTTTATTAAAGTGAAGGAGGTACAATTCAAATGGATATAAAAGAACAATATTCTATCATGTTTACAAATTACCCAGATATTATAAACATTGAACAAATGCGAAATATGTTAGGTGGAATTAGTTTAACACTAGCTTATAGACTTATTAAGGAAAACAAAATTAAAGCTATGAAAATAGGCAGACAATATAAAATTCCAAAAACTAATATAATTTCATACATAATAAGTCAAAATTGAAAATAAATACATTTACACAAGAATAAGGAGGTCATTTTATGATAACAGTAACAGCTACATTACAGCAAAAGAAAAATATTTATTATGCTGTTTTATATTATAAAGATGAATTTAATAATATACAGCGAAAGTGGATTTCCACGAAGTTAAAAGTAAAGAACAATAAGAAACTTGCAGAAAGAAAAGTTGAAGAAATAAGACATGAATATGAGAAAACTCTAAATGAAAAATCTACTATTTCTGGATTAGATATAAATAATAAGGCTAATATAAAATTTTGCGATTTTATGATAAATTGGTTAGATATTATAAAGCCTAGAGTAGTAAAAACAACCTTTGCAGGTTATGAAAGAATTGTAAAAGGTAAAGTATATAACTATTTTAAGAAATTAGATGTTTCTTTAAAAGATTTAAAACCTTATCATATTCAAGATTTCTACACAGAATTATACAATTTAGGTTTAAAAGGAAATACAATTCTTCGTTATCATGCTAATATTAGAAAAGCATTACAATATGCAGTAAAATGCGAATTGATATTAACAAATCCAGCAGACAAGATAGACAAGCCTAAAAAAGAACAATACATAGCAACCTATTACAATAAAGCACAATTAAATGAATTATTAGTTGCAATAAAAGATACACCTATTAAGTTGCCTATTCTTTTAGCCTTATATTATGGACTTAGGCGAAGTGAAGCATTAGGTATTAAATGGGACGCAGTTGATTTTGATAATAAAACGATTATAATTAGACATACCATTTCACAAACAAAAGTAGATGGTAAATTGCAAATTGTTGCAGAAGATAAAACAAAAAATCAATCAAGTTATAGAACATTACCTTTAATTCCAGAAATAGAAGAAATACTTTTAGAAGAAAAAGAAAATCAAGAATACAATAAGAAAGTATTTAAAAAATCATACTTAAACGATAATGGCTATGTTTGTGTGAATATAGATGGCTCTATATTAAAGCCTGACTATGTTTCACACAAGTTTAATCAAATACTAAGAGATAATAACTTAAAGTCTATTAGATTTCATGATTTAAGACACTCGTGTGCTAGTTTATTACTATCAAATAAAGTCAGTATGAAAGATATTCAAATATGGCTAGGTCATTCTAGTTACAATACTACAGCGAATATATATACTCATGTAGATACAGAGTCAAAACAAAATTCTGCTTTAGTAATTGGTAATAGTTTAAACTTTACTGACCCTAGTCAAAATGATGACGAAGAAGATGAAGAAATGGATTTATAAATAAAAATTGTTAGAAATGTTAGAAAATAAAAAATCCTTATTTAAGCCACTAAATAAAGATTTTATAAAAATAAAATGTTGTGAATTTTGTAGAACTTTTTGTAGAACTACAAAATTTTTTAAAATTAGAACCTCAAGTATAATCTTACGAAACACTTGAGGTTCTAATGGTGCAGATGGCCGGAATCGAACCGGCACGGTTTATTCAACCGCAGGATTTTAAGTCCTGTGCGTCTACCAGTTCCGCCACATCTGCATAAATAAATATCATATGTTTTTACTTCACATACTGACATTGTAACGAGCAAAGCTCTAACAATCTCAGCAAGTTCCGCCACATCTGCATAATAGATATTATATATTTTGAACTGGTTGTCTTAACGACAATTGTTATTATAATATTTGGAAACAAATTTGTCAATACTTTTTTATAAAAAAATTAATTTTATATGAAGGTTAGTCAATCATATGTCACACTTTTTTGAAAAATATATACTTTGAGT
>CANPFO010000027.1 GCA_947573555.1 uncultured Clostridium sp.
ATATAAAAAAATTCTCAAAAAAAGTGTCCAAAAACTTGACATAGATCCAATTTTATTTGATTCAAATTGTAACATTTGTTTATCATTAAGCAATTTTACTTCGAATTCACATTCCTCTCCGCTCATATCTTTCATATCTTTAAACTTTCCTTTTATAGTATAGTAATTATCCTTTTTATATCATTCAACTACATTTACCTCATAATATGGAGTATTTCCTCCTAATACATAATATGCATCTTTTTCTTCACTATATTTAAAATATTCTTTTAACTTGTTATCTATCAAATCTTCATATCCTTCTATTTTTGCTATTCTTTTCATATATTTTATAAATCTTGCTCTTCTGACTTTATATACTGAATGTTCTAATATATCTGTAGTTTTATCATTTATTAATTTTTTATATTCCTTTTCTACCCATAGGCCACTTTCGCTCATATTATCGCATATACCCAAAAATATTTTTTTCCAATCAGCATTAGCAATATTAGTATATTCTGATGTAATAAAACCAATATTTTCCTATAATTTTATAAAATCTCCAATTGCTTTTAATTCTTCACTTCCAAGCTTTCCATCAGGTATATTTTTTCCACTTTCTCCATTGTAAGAAGCAAGTACTTGTGTTCTTAAATTCTCTTCTTTTTGTATTTTTTCATTGAATATTTGAAATGTTGTTATTCCTAATATTGAAAATACTGCAATTGCTGCCATTGATTTTATTAATCTTAGTTTTGAATACATATTTTTATTTGAATTTATATTTATATTTCTAATTTCATAACTTATTCTTCTTTTTAATTTCTCTGGTGCTCTTAATTCATTATACATTCTATTTTTTAAAATTCTGTCAATTTCTTCCTCTTTCATTTTTATTCCTCCTATATACTTTCTTTTTGATATCCATTGATTAGTTCTTTTGCCAATATTTTTCTTGCTCTAGCCAATCTAGATTTTATTGTTCCTATTGGTACTTTTTGTATTTCTGCTATTTCTTCTATACATAAGTCGTCAAAGTAATATAAAATCACTAATTGCTGTAATTCATCATCTAATATTTCCATAGCATTTCTTATGTCTATTGACATTTCACTATTAATATTTATATATGTATCTTCTGCTCTTTCTGTATAATTATCTATATATACTATTTTTTTCCTTTGTTTTAATAATGAATTGCATTCATTAATTAAAATTTTTGTAATCCAAGTTTTGAAAAATTCCACATATTTTAATGTTTTTATCTTTTCGTATGCTTTTAATGTTTTATTTGATATTGCATCTGAAGCATCTTCTTCATTTCTCAAAATGCAGTATGCAACTTTATATAAGTCGTCTATAACTTCCATAATTATAATTTCGAATGCTTCTTTGTTTCCTAATTTTGCTTTTTCCACATATTCTAAGTTCATTTTTTCCCCTTTCTTTTCACTTTTATATCTATTAGACAAATCATATAATATTTTGGTTCATTTTTTTTAATTTTTTTTGAAACAAAAGGGACGGGAAAAATCTGTCTCAAAAAATCACTTTAAATTTCTGCTTTTATCTCTATATCTATTGACTTTTTATGTAAATTGTTGTATACTATACTTAGTAAAAACAATTTCATATAAGTCCACCATAACAATAATAAGGTGGCAGAAAGGTATAATCATGACGAATGTAGTGCAAGTTACTCTTAAAAGAACCTCTTCTACTTGTGACTTCAAATGCAAAGGTTGCTGCTGGGATCCAGATCAGACAAAAAGGCAGGAACTTTTCCGCAATATGTTTAAGGGTTTACCGCTTCCGTCCGACTGCGTGGATTCCGCTATCGACGGGCACAAATGCCCGTATAGGCCGTAATACCAATAGCCCCTGGAAACCAGGGGCTATTTTACATTTTTACAACTAATTTATTAAATTTTGAATTAATATAATTTTCTAATTTATTCATAAAAATATTAGGTTCTATTTCCTTTTTAGCAACCATATCTAATCCTTTTTCCCAACTAGCTGTTAGCTTTGGATTTAGCATATCTGGCATTGTTCCATTAACTATATCATAAATGATTTCACCTTTATCTGTAGGAGTAACTATCTGTGTTTTTTTATTTATATCAATATATTTTATTTTTTCTAATTTTTCAATTATTCCTCCTCTTGTTGCACTTGTTCCAATTCCTGCTCCTTTAATTTGCTCACGCAATTCTTCGTCTTCTATAAGTTTTCCTGCATTTTCCATTGCTAATATTATTGAACCAGAATTATATCTTGAAGGTGGTGATGTTTCTGCTTCTTTTGTTTCATAATTTTGTATTTGTAACTTTTGACCTTTTTTTAGCTCTTTTAGTATTTCTAAGTTTGTATCATCTACTTTATCCACATCTTTATCACTATCTGTAGATTCTTTTTCTTTATTTTTATCTCCATATTTTGCTATTTCCAAATATCCTTGGTTTATACAAACTTTACCACTTGCGTAAAATGTTTCATCTTCTACATTCACAGTCACTTGAACTTTATTAAATTCTGCCGCTGGATAAAATATTGCTAAAAATCTTTTTACTATAACTTTATATATTTTTTTGTCTAATTCTGGTAATTTATCGTAATTTTCATATCCTTGACCTGTTGGTATTATCGCATAGTGGTCTGTAATTTTGCTATCATTTACATATTTTGTTTTTGCTAAATTGTTTGTTGGATATTTTTGTTCTAACATTTTTTTTATATATCCTTGAATTTCTTCATCTTTATATCCTTTTGCTATTCCATTTAAATTCTTGGAAATTTCTTTTGCTACTGCTGTTGATAATACTCTTGCATCTGTTCTTGGATATGTTACTAATTTCTTTTCATATAAATTTTGTATAATTTCTAATGTTTCATCTGGTTTTATTTTAAACCTTTTTGTACACTCATTTTGAATTTCTGCTAAATTAAATAATAATGGGGCATTTTCTTTTTGCTTTGACTTTTTTATATCTGTTATTATAGCTTCTTTTCCTTGAAGTGAAATTATAAATTCTTTTGCTTTTTGTTCATTTTTAAATCCCGTATCATTATATAATAATGGCGATTCAAATACTTTTGATTTATCATTAACTTTCCACTCTGCTTTAAATGTTGAACTTTCATTTCCAAATTCGCCTATTATTTTATAATATTTTGTTTTAACAAAATTTCTAATTTCTCTTTCTCTTAATACTATCATTCCTAAAACACACGTCATTACTCTTCCTACTGAAATTGATGCTTTTTCTTCATTTATTTTATTTGCTAAATTTCTTCCGTGTGTTATTGATAGTAGTCTTGAAAAGTTTATTCCTATTAAATAGTCCTCTTTAGCTCTTAAATATGCACTATCTGATAGGCTATCATATTCATTTTGGTCTTTTGCTTCATTAATTCCTCTTAATATTTCTTCTTCTGTTTGAGAATCTATCCAAACTCTTTTCTTTTTTGCATTTGGATTTGGTTTTGCCATCATCATTACTAATCTTTGTATGTATTCTCCTTCTCTTCCAGAGTCTCCTGCATTGTAAATTTCTTCTATATCTTCTCTTTGCATTAAGCTTTGTACTACATTGAATTGATTTTGGACATTTGATATTATTTCATATTTCCATTCTTTAGGTATAAATGGAAGTGTGTCTAATCTCCAAACTTTTAACTTTTCATCATATTTTTCTGGATAGCTCATTGTTACTAAATGACCCACACACCAAGTTATTATCCATTGTTCTGATTCTAAATAGCCATTTTTTCTATTTGTATTAATTTTTAGAGCTTTTGCGAATTCCATTGCTACAGATGGCTTTTCTGTTATTAATAATTTTTTGCCCATTTGTCCTACTCATCCTTTTTTTGTTCTATATATTGCTTAGTTATTTTGTATATCTCTTCTATTCTCTCTTTTGTTTGGCTATCATTAAACTTAAACCTATTATAAAATTTTTCTAAATAATTATTATTGTATATTATTTTTATGCTTTGTTTAAAATACAAATCAAATATATATGAAAAGTTAATTACTACAAGATCTACTCCTGTTTTTACTCTTTTATAATCTACTAATCTGTTCTTTATAAAATCTGAATATACTTCTTCGGTTAATTTATCATCTGACAAATCTGGCTTATACCATACTTCTTTTTTATCAGCAATTGTTAAAACATAGAAAATATCTGTTTTATCTGCATCTCTTATAATTTTCGCATGTAGTTCTTCTCTTTCTGATAATCCTTGTTCAATTTCCTTTTTGTTATGATTTAAAATTGCTAATTTTATAATTCTGTCATATTTATCTTCTTCTACAAATTTTCTTATTAATCCATCTTCAAATAACACTTTTACTCCATATTCAGCATGGTTTATACTATCTCTGTCTAAAAATGTATTATAATTTTTTATTTGTTCAAATCTTCCTATGTCGTGAAGCAATCCTATTAATTCTGCAATTTCAATATCTTCTTGTCCTAAGTTTAATTCTTCTGCTAATTTTCTTGCTATTTCTGCTACTCTTTCTATATGTGCTATTTTTATTTTGATTTTTGCATCTTCTGGATTGTAGTTTTTTACATATTCTTTAAATACTTTTTTTGCTTTTACTATATCTATTATCATTTTTATCACCTATGTTGTATTTTATCATATAACATATTATTTTGAAAGTATTATTTCAAATTTATATTTATGTTAGTAACAAAATTGAAATATAATTGTAAACTTTCCTTTTAATTCCCTTATACATACATTTATAGCTATATATTATAAAAAAAACATTTGCTATATGCATAACAAAAATGATATAATTAATAAGATTACTGTAATAATTTATGAGGTGATTGTTTATGCTTTTAAAAAATAAAAAATTTTTATTTTTAGTAGTATTGTTGATATTTATACTATTGGTGTCAGTATCAATAATTGAATTAAAAAATAAGGAAAACTTGTTACTAGACGCCAAAAGTATGAATGTAGATGAAAATTTAATTGAAGAAAATTTTACTAATGACAATTATATTTCTAATGAACTTAATGAAGAACCGCCTTCAGACAATGATGTTCTATTGCCATTTGAAGAAAAACCATCATTTAATGTGGAAGTATCTTCAATTTCTAGTGTTCGGTTGGTCACAAAATGTAAATGTTACATCAGGAAATTTAGATGGATATACTGTTACATATAAAATATCAAAAGACGAGATGCTTATCACTTATGACGAGACTACAAGTAATTCTATATCTGGTAAAACTTCTGATACCACATATTATATATGGGCAACTGCATATAAAGGTGATTCAGGTGTATGTAGTGATAATTATATTAAGTTGAGAACTGGACATAAACATTCTGGTTCTGAAACATCTGGTGGTGCTTGTTACAGTCTTGCTTCGACTATAGAATGCCCTAAAAGTGGAGGATATGTAATTTCATTAGGCGGTACTTCAAGAAGTTATAAAACAACAGGCAGATCTCACTGTGCTGTATGCGCTTCATCAATTCCAGGAAAAACAACAATAACTCAATATCTTTCAAGTGAATATAATTATATTAAATGTGTTGATTGTGGTGCTTCTATTAGAACTCATGGATCTCATGTCTTCTATGTATGTGGAGACCATAGTATAACTACTGTTACCTCTTCTTTTATGAATAATGTTTCTGTAAGTGGTTATAGAACTTCTAATTTTGCAATTTATACTCCAAGTATAGGTAGTAATAAACCAAGTGTTGCAATAATGCAAAATAATGGTTCACTTTCTCATTATTCAAAGAAAACATATGCTCTATCTTGTACTCTTACTGAATCAGATTCATTATGTGAATCAATTAGTTTTAATTAAAAAATATCTAAACTTAAATGTAAAAAATCCTTGAAACTACCATATTTTTGTTATATAATACTACTTATTAATCAGAAAATTGAAGGGAGAATAAAATATGGCATATAATTTTGGTGAAATAGAACAAAAATGGCAAAAATATTGGGAAGAAAACAACACATTTTATACAGATGTATGGGACTTTTCAAAACCTAAATATTATGCCCTAGATATGTTTCCATATCCATCAGGGCAAGGTCTTCATGTAGGACATCCAGAAGGCTATACAGCAACAGATATCATATCTAGAATGAAAAGAATGCAAGGATATAATGTACTTCATCCAATGGGATGGGATGCATTTGGTCTTCCAGCTGAACAATATGCAATAAAAACAGGAAATCATCCAGCTGGATTTACAAGGAAAAATATAGAAACATTTAAAAGGCAATTAAAGATGTTAGGATTTTCTTTTGATTGGGATAAAGAATTTGCTACTTGTGATGAAGATTATTATAAATGGACTCAATGGATTTTTAGCCAATTATATAAAGATGGTTTAGCAAAATTAGTTGAAATGCCAGTTAACTGGTGTGAAGAATTAGGTTGTGTTTTGTCTAATGATGAAGTAATTAATGGAAAAAGTGAAAGAGGTGGCTTCCCTGTTATTCGTAAAAATATGAAGCAATGGGTTTTAGATATTCCAAAATATGCTGAGAATTTAATTTCTGGTCTAAAAGACTTAGATTGGCCTGAATCTACAAAAGAAATCCAAAGAAATTGGATTGGAAAATCTGTTGGAGCAGAAGTTAACTTTAAAATTGCAGATACTGACAGTCTAGAATTTACGGTTTTTACAACTAGACCAGACACTTTATTTGGAGCGACTTATTGTGTGCTTTCTCCTGAGCATGAATTAATTTCTAACATAACTACTTACGAACAAAAATCTGCTGTTGAAAGTTATATCAAACAAGCCTCTTCTAAATCTGATTTAGAAAGAACAGAATTAAATAAAGATAAAACAGGTGTATTTACAGGAAGTTATGCTATTAATCCTGCAAATGGCAAAAAAATTCCAATTTGGATTTCAGATTATGTTTTAGTTACTTATGGTACAGGAGCTATTATGGCTGTTCCTGCTCATGACCAAAGAGACTACGAATTTGCTACAAAATTTGGTATTGATATTATACCAGTATTAAATGGTGGAGATATCTCAAAAGAAGCCTTTGTAGGAGATGGTCTACATATTAATTCTGATTTCTTAAATGGACTTAATAAAGAAGATGCTATTACTAAAATGATAGCTTGGTTAGAAGAAAAAAATATTGGAAGCAAAAAAATAAATTACAAATTAAGAGAATGGATTTTTGCAAGACAACGTTATTGGGGTGAGCCAATTCCAGTTGTTTATGATGAACAAGGAAATTCTTATATTTTACCAGATTCTGAATTGCCATTAGCTTTACCAGAGCTTGAAGATTATAGTCCTTCAAAGTCTGGAGATTCTCCATTAGATAAAGCTACAAATTGGGTTAATACTTCATTTAGTGGCAAATCTGTTAAAAGAGAAACAAGTACAATGCCTGGAAGTGCTGGATCTAGTTGGTATTTCTTACGATATATTGATCCTAAAAATCCAAACGCGTTTGCAAATCAAGAATTGTTAAAACATTGGATGCCTGTTGATTTATATATGGGTGGTCCTGAACATGCAGTTGGTCATTTATTATATTCTAGATTTTGGAATGAATATTTATTTAATAAAGGATTATCTCCTGTTAAAGAACCATTTGCTAAACTTCGTCATCAAGGTATGATTTTAGGTACAAA
Source organism: uncultured Clostridium sp. (assembly GCA_947573555.1). Taxonomy (GTDB): domain Bacteria; phylum Bacillota; class Clostridia; order TANB77; family CAG-508; genus CAG-269. The sequence goes on from CANPFO010000027.1 coordinate 7,654, forward strand.
TGGAGAAAAAATGAGTAAGTCAAAAGGTAATGTTATTAATCCTGATGATATGGTTAAAGAATATGGAGCAGATTCATTAAGAGTTTATGAAATGTTTATGGGGCCAATTGATGCAGCAAAACCTTGGGATCCAAATGGAATAGATGGCTCTAAGAAATTTCTTGATAAAATTTGGAGATTATATACAGAGTCTGAAAAAATTCAGGATGCAGAAAATAAAAATTTGGAAAGAGCTTATAATTATACAGTAAAAAAAGTCACAAATGATTATGAGACTTTAAACTTTAATACTGCTATTTCTCAAATGATGATTTTTATAAATTCAATTAGTAAGGAATCTGTTTTTCCTACTGAGTATGCAGAAGGATTTTTAAAGTTGTTAAATCCAATTGCACCTCATATAACAGAAGAGTTATGGAATATTATGGGACATAATAATACAATTAGCTATGAAAAATGGCCTGAATATGATGAGGCTAAAACTATTAATGATGAAATTACATTACCTATTCAATTTAATGGTAAGTTAAAGGCTACTGTTTCTATTAATTTAGATGAAGATGAATCTGTTGTAAAAAGTAAGGTTCACGAGATTATTGATTCTAAATTAGATGGCAAAACTATTGTTAAGGAAATTTATGTAAAAAATAAAATTTATAATATTGTTGTAAAATAATATTTTTAAGTTGTAACAAAACATATTTTGTTGCAACTTTTTTAATATTTTATTGTAACTAAAAAGTAATCTAATCTTAATATTCTCGTAATATATATTTAAATATTTTATTGTATAATATATTTAGTAAAATTTTAAGGAGAAACTAATGAGTATAGAATCAGATTTAAAAAAGGATGGTATTGAAGTATTACAAAAATTAGATACTTTAAAAATAAATTCAATAGCTAGAAAAGTGTCTATGCAGCTTTGCGAAACATTTCCAGACTTTGGTTTTGATAAAAATGAATTGTTTATAAAATTGTCAAGATTAAATATGTATATTGCAAAAATGCCTGAAGGAATGGCAGAAGCTAATTACTTTTATAAGAATTCTTCTATTTATTTTAACAGTCATCTTTCAGATGACGCTTTAGAAGAGTTTGCTATACATGAATGTATACATTATCTTCAAGAAGTAAAAGATAAAAAAAATTATTTAATAAAAATGGGGCTTTGTGACTATACAGAGTTTAAAATATATGGATTAGGATTAAATGAGGCTGCTGTTCAATTAATGTCTTCTAAAATTTTGGCAATCCCTAAAGAATTCGTAAAATACTTTAATCTTTCATTTGAAACTAATAGTCCATCTTATTATCCTTTAGAATGCTGCTTAGTTAATCAACTTGCATATCTTATTGGTGAAGATGTCTTATTTGAAAGTACAATTAATAGTACTAATGTTTTTAAGCAGAAATTGATTGAAATTATTGGAAATAAAGCTTTTATGTATATACAGAATTCTATAGATAAATTATTATTACTTGAAGAAGAAATTATAAAAATTAATAATAAAATTCTTCAAATAGATGACAGAAATAGAAAAGTTGATAATATGATTAGTAAAATTAACTCTTTAAAGAGTTCTATTTGCCAATTGTTTATAAAAACCCAAAATCTTATCATTTCTAGCTATTTCGATAATAGTTTTTCTAGAATATTAGATTTAGAAGGTGTAGAAAATTACAGAAGAAAATTATATAATTTTAAAGATTACTTGGCTAGTACAAATGGTTACACATATTTTAATGATTATTATGTTGATAAAATGATTGCTTTAGAGGATAGATATAATATGTTAGAAAATAACTCTACCTCACCTAATTTGCATTTAATCCAAAAGAAAAATTCTAAAATTTTATCAATTTTTAAATTTATTAGAAGTATTTTTATAAAAAAAGAATTAGAAAAGGAGTAAGATAATTGGATAGAGGTACGTTCCTTAAAATCCTTCAAAATAGGAACTAAGGGACACTCCTGTGAAGTTAAGATAAATCCATCTTTTTTCAAAAAAGTTTGAATGTGACTGGAATAAATTTAAAACTTCTTAATTAGTTTATGGAAAGAGTTCACGAGTGAAACGAAGTGGAAGGGTGCCATTAAACTAATTTTAGAAGTTTTTAATTTATGTATGGAGCTGAAAACTTTTTTGAAAAAAGATGGATTTATCTTAACTTCACAAGAGTGTCCCTTAGTCCCTATTTTGAAGGATTTTAAGGAACGTCCCCTATCCCAATTCTTTCATTACTAATTTTAAATCATTAATAAAATCCACTTTTTTAGTCTCATCTCTTAAAAGAGCGGCTGGGTGCCATGTAGGCATATATTTTATCCCTTTTTTCTCAATCCATTTTCCTCTTGAATTAGTTATTCCATACTCTTTCCCTAATATATTTTTTAATGCTACACTTCCAAGTAAAACAATTATTTTAGGTTTAACCAAAATAACTTGATTTCTTAAATAGTTTAAGCATGCATATGCTTCATCATCTTCTGGATTTCTATTTGCTGGTGGTCTACATTTAACAATATTTGCAATATAAACATCATCTCTGTTTATCCCAACGACGCCAAAAGCCATATCCATAAGTTTTCCAGCTCTTCCAACAAATGGCTTACCTTGCATATCTTCGTCTGCTCCAGGTCCTTCTCCTATAAACATTATATCAGCCTCTTTATTTCCTGTTCCAAACACTATATTTTGCCTTGTTTTGCATAATTTACATTTATTACAATTAATTATTGACTTTTCTAGTTCTTCCCAATTTTCAAACATCTTCTGCTCCTTTTAATCAAAACATTTTTAAGTTCGTATAATCTTTATTTTACACAACATTCTATTATTCTTATTTTAGTTTCTTCATTAGTATTTATTTGAGCCTTTACTCCAATTGGAATAACTGTTTTTGTCTCTGTATGTCCAAAATTATTCGATTTTACAATTGGAAAATTATATTCACTCCCTAGAACATCCATAATTATCTTTTCTAATGAAGTACCACTTTCATGTTCATAATTTCCAATCCATAATCCATTTATTTCATCAAAAACACCATTTTGTTTCATATAATACAAAAAGTTACTAGCTAGAGCAGGACCTGTTTCAAATCCTAATTCCTCTAAAAATAATATTTTATTTTCAAAATTAATTGAATATTTTCCAGAAACCAATCCTCTAGTCAAGCTTAGATTTCCACCTATTAACTCCCCTTCAGCAATTCCATCTTTTATAACTATATATTCTTCTTTTGGTTGTCCTATTTCTAAACTTCCATCAGCAAATCTTTTTATAGCCTCTTTATAACTATAATCGGTTTCATCTGTTGCTATTGTTTTAAAATTAGTTCCACTAAATGTAATAAGACCTGTCTTTTCAGAAATAACATTTGTTAATGATGTTATATCACTATAACCACAAAAGATTTTAGGATTTCTCTTAATATTCTCATAATTAATATATTCAAAAGTAGAATTACTATTCTCTCCCCCTTTTGCACACCATATCATCTTTACATCATTATCTTCAAACATCTCATTAATATCTTCTGCCTTTTCTTTAGCAGAGCTACTATATCCATTAGAATTTGAAAATAAATTTTTTGCATATTTAATTTTAAATCCATCTCTTTCTACTATTCTTTTTGCTTGTTCTATTTCCTCTATATTATCGCCTACAATTGGATTAGAAGGTGCTACTATTCCTATTGTATCTCCTCTTTTTAATTTTGGTGGTAAAATCATATATCCTCCTTATGTGCCAAAGGGGTCAGGTTAATTTTGTCTCACTTTTCTTGTTACATTTTGTCAAATATTAGCTATATTACATTTTTTGACAAAATATGTGTCTAATTGTGAGACAAACATTACCTGTCCCAATTGTTTCACTTTAGTGCTATTAATGCTGTTGAAAGTCCAAATCCTTGTTTTTCAACTCTATATGAATGTATTAAATCTGAATTGCATACACTACAAATTTCACAATCTATAATGTTTTCTCTTTTTAGCCCTTGTCTTTCTAATATTATTTTATTTATCGAAACTGTATCTATATTCCATTTTTCTTTTTTATCTTGCTTCTGTATAATCTTCTGCATATCTAACATTTCTAAGTCTTGAAATTCTTTTTCAAATAAATCTTTTACATCTACATCAACTTCAAAGTGGCACTGTCTTATACTTGGGCAAATGCAGCATATTATGTCTTTGGGATTGCATTTATAGTCTTTTATCATTTTTTTTACTGTTTTTACAGATATCCTCTTTAAAGTTCCTCTCCATCCTGAATGTACATTTGCTATAGTTTTTGTTACTGGATCAAAAAATAACATTATTATGCAATCAGCATTTGTTGTTGATAAAATTATATTTTTCTTATTTGTTATAAGTCCATCTGTATTTTTATATTTTTGTAAATTTATATCCATGCTATCTTTGTTTATCTTTTCTTTTACATCTACTATATTATCTGTATGTTCTTGATTTGCTTTTACTATATTTTTGTAGTTTATTTTTAAAGAATTACATATTTTTTTATAACTTTCTGTTGACTTTTCATATTCATTTTCTGATATTTGCTTTGTATTATTTGTGTTTGTACTGAAATTTAATTCTAAACTTATTGGATATGCATGTGTAATTATATCTTTATATTCTAGTAATTTTCTGAATTGCAAATATTGTATATCTTCTTTTATTATCTGTATAATATTTTTATTACTTAAGTCTTTCAATAATTCTCTCTTCCCTCCTAAAGTTTCATTTCATCATATTTTCTTTCTTCTTCCGAATATTGTTCTGGTCTCAAGCCTACTCTGGTTTTCATATATGATATTACTAGTATAACACGTACTAAAAAAATTAGCCCTAATACTATCATACATAATGATGTATTTATTTTATTCAATAAAAATGATGCAAATACGCCTACAATTGCACATGATACACTTTTAAATAAATTTCTTACTGTATATATTTTTGCATCTATTTTTTCGTTTGTAAAGTTTCGTAAATATTTTTCTGTTAGGCAATAATATATGCTTTTAATAGCATATACTACTATATATGAAAGTATTATAGCAATAATTAGATATCTTTTATCATTTGATAATATTCCTAATATTCCTGATATAATACACAAACTGGTTATTGTTAAACCTATTATACTTAATGATTTATTTCTATATTTCTGATGGAATTGTTCTTGTTTTTTTACTGAAAAACCTGATACTATTCCTAATCCTGCAAATACCATTCCGATAATTCCTGCTGATACATTTAAATCTTCTAGTAGGCTTATTTCATATGTTTCCAGTGCACATATAAATCCTGCCATTATAGAAACATATAATAATAATGCTTTTACTCTTTTAGACTTTAATATAAATTTAAATGTTTCTTCTATTTCTTTGAAATTTTCACTAATACTTATGTTTTTAAAATCAGCTTTCTTTTTATTAATTGGCTCTATAAAAAATGCTGATATAATAGTTACAAGTATTGTAGTTGCTAGTGACAAACTTATTGGTATGTATGGATTTATTTCATATAAGCATCCTGCCAGTATTGTTGAAACAGCTTTTATAAAATAGTATCCAGATGCTCCTTTTCCAGCTATTTTTGCAAATATTTTATCTTTACTATTTGCTTTTGGTATTGACTCGTTTAATAGTGCTGGCTCTGCTGCTTCTTTTATAGCAAATGCTATTGCGGATGTTATCTCAGCAACGGCTAGATTCCACAAATTTGTACTAAGTATTACTAATAACATATATAAGCAATTTAATATGTTTGCTAGTATTATACTATTCTTTCTTCCTAAAAATTCTACAATAAAAGCAGCTGGTATTTGTGCCATTATTCCAAATAATGAGTAAAATGCATCTATTAATACGACATCTGCAGCACTTATATTTTTTACCTGCGTTAAAAATAAAAAATTTATTGTATAAAAGAATAAGTAGTCCCATCCTAACCTCTTATATATAGGAAATAGTTTCATATTTCTTTTTCTCATCATTTGTGTTTGTTTTTGTTCTTTAGTTAGCATATTTCCCCCTTGAGACAATAGGGACAGGTAATGTTTGTCTCATTTTATTTGTTATTTTCTGTCGTTTTTTGTTTGTTACTAATTATAACTTTTTTCGACATTTAAATGAGACAAACATTACCTGTCCCTATTGTCTCATTTTCAATATTATATCATCTTTTGATTTTTTTTCTATATAATTATAACAATTTCCTTTTAATCTTGGATTAAATCCACATATTGCTTTATATGAACAATAGTCACAAGGTTTTTTACCTTTTTTGTTATATGGTTTTATGCTTATATTTCCTGTTAAAATTTCCTTCGAAATTTCTTTTATTGTTTTATATATGTATTTTTGTAAAATCTCAAATTCTTCTTTATTTACTCCACTTGTTTTGCCTTCTGAGACTTCTCCAGATTTATTTAAAGATGCTGGTACTATTTTTGATGTTCCTGTTTCTAAATATTTATCATGCATTTTTATTACTTTTACGTCTGCTAGTATTAATCCCTTCATTTTAAAGTTTTTTCTTAGTTCATCTTCTATTTGCTCTTCTGTTATTTTAGGATTTACTTTTTTTATTTGTTCTAAAAGGCTAAAATATAGTACTCCTGCTGGTAATAGGTCTTCTTCTTTGCATACTGCATCTATATATGTTAATAATTGTATTTGTATTCCTGCATATACTTCATTTAAATCTATATTTTTTGCGGATGATTTATAATCTATAATTCTTAGGTATTTTCCGTCTTCTGATGTTGCAGTGTCTATTCTGTCTATTTTTCCTACTATTTCAACTTTTTTTCCATCTTCTAATTGGATTACTATTGGTTTATATTTTCCATTTTTTGCAAATTCTATTTCTGTTCCTTCTATATTGAATTCACTATAGACTAATCCTTCTATTATGAATTTAAGGGCTTTTGCGACTACCCTTTCTAGCCTTTTTACTAATACTTTGTATTTTGAAGTTGCCACAAATGTATATCTTTTTCCCATATCTAATTTTTCTTTTATAACATTATTTACCAGTTCTTGTATTTTTTCTTCATCTGATACTAGTTCTGCTAAACTTATATTTTCTTCTTTTACTTTTTTGAAAAACTCATCTATTGTTTCGTGCATAAATGAACCTGTGTCAAAGCTTTGCACTTTTAGTTCTTCTTTTTCTTTTAATTTTAGCCCATATTGTAAATAATATGAAAATGGGCATTGTGCAAATTTTTCTAATTTTGATACACTTGTATTTAATGTATTTCCATATAGTTTATTTATTATATCTTGTTCTATATTTTTAGGAAGATTTGTGTAGTCTATTCCTTTTATATCTTGTTCTAGCTTTTCATACCATTCGTTTTGTTGTTTATAAAAGTTGTATACTGTATGCCAAATATTATCTATTTCTTTATTGTCCTTTATTAATGCAATGTTTTCTAAAAGTTCTTGATATGTCATATTATAATTGGTAATTTGATATTTTTTGTTTATTATGTCACTTTCTTCTTTTATGTTTGGAAATATTTTTTTTATTTTATTTATCATTATTGATTGTCTTAATGATTTTCCATCAGTGTCTGAAGAAGAATATGATAAATAAAGACTTTTTTCTGCTGTTGTAAATGCTTTATATATGTTAAAGTTCTCTTCGTATAAATTTTCTATTGTTCCTTTTGCAAGTTCAATTCCATCATTTTTTAATGTTTCTCTATCTTTGTCTCCAAAAAAACCTTCTCCTGAATTTATTTTTGGAAAACTTCCATCATTTAGTCCTATTATAAAAATTGTGTCTACTTTATGGCTTCTTGACCTTTCTATGTCTCCTACTATAACTTGGTCTTGTGTTCCTGGTATTTTGCCAAGTTCACTATTTTTTAAACCTGTTTTTAAAATTTGTGCATATTTATCTATACTTAATTTCTCTTTTCCAAATATTAATACCATTTCATCAAATATATCTAATATTATTTTATAACTTGATATATATTCACTTGCTAAATCAATTTGATTTAGATTTTGTAACTCATTTATTTTTACGTTGATTTTTTCTTCAATATTTTGTTGTTGTAAAAATTCATAAATTGCTTTTGTTGTTTCTATAACGGTTCCAAATTTTTTCTTTAAATCTATTAATGGTTCTATTGTTTGTTTTCTTAATTTATTTAAATATTCTATCTCTTCTTTATTCTTCTCATCAATTCCATATATAAAATCATTTTTCCATCTATTTTGTTTTATTCCCCATCTAGTACAATAATTTTCCAGTTTAAAAATATCATCATTTTCTATATCTGAAAATCCTACTTTTAAATAATTGAAAATTGATTCTTTAGAGAAATTGCTGCTAAATATTTCAAATATTGAAAGTACATATTGTATTATTACATTTTGATTTAAGTCCCTTTTTTCATCTATAAATACTGGTATGTCATATTGTGTAAAAATACTCCTAACTAAACTTGAGTATGTATCTATGTTTTGGGTAATTACTGACATATCCTTATATCTCAAATTTTTTTCTTTAACTAATTTTGTTATAATTTTTGCTATGTTTTCTATTTCTGAATATTGATTTTTAGCTAAAAATATATTTATATTTTCACATTCGTATTGATATTTTTTTATGCTACTATTAAAAATATTTTGTTCTAAGTGCTTTAATTCTTGAGTTTTAAAACGTGGTGTGTCTTTTAAATAAATTGTCTTTTCTAATTTCAAATCATCTTCTTTTAATAGACTTTGTATTTTCGATATAGTTATTTTATTTGAGTAAAATATATCTGTATCTGGATTTAGGCTTTTTTCTAGTTCATCTGTACATACTGTAATTGTGACTTGTTTTGCTAGCTTTATAAATTTTCTTATTACTTGATATTCTTGATATGTAAAACCAGCAAATTCATCTATATAAATTATACTATCTTTTATAAAATCTGTATCTTCTATTGTTTGATATAATAATGTTAATAAATCTGTATCTTCTATATATTCTCCTTCAATCATTTCTTCAAACTTCTCATAAATCAAATACATATCGTTTAACTTTGTCTTTAAATATTGGTCATCAATATTCTCTATTTCATTTTTCAAATGTTCTGGAGTCACTCCGTGCTTTTTAAACTCTGTAATCGCTGTCATTGTTAAATCTATGTTTTCATCTGATTTACTTAAAAATTTAAGTTCTTTTTTGTATTCATTTAATATAGAATAAACAAGCATTGACTTTCCACACTTTGTCAATTGTGTCCTATTATTTCCACCTAATTCTTGAATTACTCTATGTGCCATTCTGCTTAATGTTATTACTTCTGCATTTATTACTGCTCTAGAGTTAATTGCGTCCATAAGTTTTTTTTCAGAGGTAAATGAGAATTGCTCTGGTGTTATAATATATATTTTCTTTTCTTTTTCTATTAATTTAGATATTTCAGAAAAGCAATATTCACTTTTACCACTTCCTGATTTTCCATATACTATTCTTAGCCCCATAAAATCCTCCTTTTATACCATACCAAGAGGGGCATACTAAATTTGTCAATGTGTTAAGTAGCTTAATGACAACATATATTAATATTTTTGTCAAAAACATAGCTAGGGTCTACCATTTGGTCTTTGACTTCAAATATTAATATATGTTGTCATTAAGCTACTTAACACATTGACAAATTTTAGATGGCCTCTTTGGCACATTTTCAATTTTCTCTTCTCCAATAAAATAAGTATTGTTGTGCTAGCCCTTTTAGTTTTCCAAATTTTTCGTCTGCTAGTTTCTCTATTTTTGTTTTGCTTACTTTTTCTTCAATTTCTTCTTTTATATATAATTCATTTATAACTCTTCTTACCCACACGTCTATTGGAAATACATCAAATCTTTTCAAATCTGAAAATAGAAGTATGCAATCTGCTACTTTAGGTCCTACTCCTGATAATTTTAAAAGTTCATTTCTCACTTCATATGTGTCTTCATTGTTTTTTAATTGTTCTATGTCTACTTCTTTGTTTAAAATCATTTTTGTAGTTTCATATAATCTAATGTCTCTAAAACCTAATCCTAATTCTCTATATTCTTTTACTGTAACATCTTTTAATTGTTCTGCTGTTGGGAATGTATAATATTTGTTTCCTTCCCATTCTATTTCTTTCCCATATTTTTTTGATAGTCTTTCTATTATTCCTTTTATTCTTGGTATGTTATTGTTTGCTGATATTATAAATGATATTATTGTTTCCCATAAGTCTTGGTTTAAGATTCTTATTCCTGCTCCATATATTATACTATTTTCCATATATTTATCTATTTTTGATAGTTTTTCTTTTATTTCTTGATAGTTTGTGTTTAGGTCAAAGTAGTTTTCTACTAGTTCTTGTATGTCTTCTTCACATTTTCCTACAAATGTTATTACATTATCTTCTTTTTTTACATTTATGACTGCGTTTTTTATTACTCCTGTGTAACTTCCATCTTGTTGTTCATTCCATCTAAAGCATTGTCCGCATTCAAATATGTCTTTTAATTCGAATGATTCTTGATTCTTTATTGAATATTTTTGTTCTCTCATTTTTATCACCAATTTTATTTTATCATTTTTAGATTAATTATTCAATAAAATTAACCTACTTATTAAACTTTTTGCTACTGTAATGCTTTTTCTACATAATTACATAAAATAGCAACAATTCTTTGTTTAATAAATAGGATTAATATTTTTTATTCTACCACCATTTCAAACCAGTAGTCTTTATTATCTATTTTTTTATATCCATTACTTGGATATTCTAATGCATTTGTACTTTGTACGATTTCTCCTGTATCGTTTCCTCTTGAGTATACACTTTTAGTAGGAGTTGAGCTTATTTCCCAAGCATTAGCATATCCAGAAGTTCCAGTAGATGAAGATGAGGCTTGTTGATATGGAGTAGCAACCATTTTTATACAGCTTCCACTATATGGCGCATTCCATTCTCCGTTTATTAATATTACACAAGATAAACTACCGATTTCTCATCCATGTATATAAACGTGAGCCATTTGTTGAACTATTTCCAGTAGAGTAAAAACATCCTGTAGAACTATCAAATCTGACACCTGTAGCATAGCAAAGATTAGTATTTGGATATGGCCAAATGGCTGTTGTTCTAGTTGGTGAAGAAATTGTATAAACTGAAGTAGTAGTCGCAGTATATTTCTTCCATTTAAATGTTTTTATACCATCACTTAAAACTTTAACATTACATTCAACCACTGTTGTATCATTTGCATTTTTTCCAGTTATTACAGTATTCCCTTCTGCTACTCCTGATATAACAACTTTTGAACCATCTGTTGTTATTGATGCAATGTTACTATTTGTACTATTCCACTTTAGTTCATTTGATGATGTTATTTGATATGTCTCTCCTTGGTTCAATGTTATTGAATGATTTGTTGATACAAATGCATCTTTTTCGTGTATGTCTGAGTTTTCAACAACTCTTGCTTCTCCATTTGAATTTATTTCTACTATATATCTTTCTTTATTTTTGTTTTCGTATATTACTTTACTTACTCCTGTCTCATTATACACAAAACTTCCACTTTCATCTGGTACTGTTCCGTCATTTAAATTGTCACTTATATTTTCCCTTGTAAAATATTCGCTTTTTTCTTTACTATTATCTTCTCCTGTTCTTGTTTGATATTTTGTTTCTGCTAAGCCCCAAGATAACTGCACATCTTCTATTACTGATGCTTTTGCTGCTTCTTCTTTTGCTCTTCTTGTCTTTGATAATAGTCCATCATTTCCTAACAATATTCTTAATGATATTCCAGCTAAAATCAATAATACTATTACTGTTATTGTTAGTGCTACTAGTGTTATTCCTTTTTGATTATCTCTCATTTACATTTTTCCTCCTTTTTTTACATGCCAAAAAGATAGCA
>CANPFO010000028.1 GCA_947573555.1 uncultured Clostridium sp.
GTGCTTCTCTTGTCTATTTTTTATTTCACTTTTCCCACATATTATTTATGCTAATGTGTGCCAAAAAGGGACGCCCCTTTTGGCACACTTTATTAAATTATTCATATATGTATATAATAGGAGGTTTTGAATGAATAAGAAAATTTTAAAATTTCAAATATTTAGCTTTATTTTTACTGCAATATTAGGAACACTTTTACATTTTATATACAATTGGTCTAGTAATAATTTATTTGTTGCATTTTTTAGTGCTGTAAATGAAAGCGTTTGGGAACACTTAAAATTACTATTCTTCCCTATGTTGCTTACTATAATTATAGGGTATTTTTACATATCAAAAGAAACGTCTAATTTTTTATGTGCAAAAACAATAGGTATAATTACTTCTTTGCTTTTTATCATTATTTTCTTCTATACTTATACTAGTATTCTAGGAACAAATATTGGCATAATAGATATTTCTAGCTTCTTTATTGCAATAATTCTAGGAGAATTTTTGGCATTTAAAATTATGGCTTCAAATATGCATTGTAACCATAAAATTAGTATAATAATTTTGATTATATTAATTCTGTCTTTTGTAATTTTCACTTATAATGCACCTAAAATAGAATTATTTAGAGATTATGTTTCTAATAGCTATGGTGTTTTTAAGGAGGTTTGACTAATGAATACTGTTGAAAATAGAGTTCTAAAGGGTGAATTAAAGTATAAAGATACTGTTGTTCTAACTTATAATATAGAATATCCAGAAATAGTCTATTCTGACTATATTTTAGGAAAACAATCATTTAATAAATTTAATAAAGATATTGCTTTATCATTAGAAAAATATGTGGTATCTACATTGTTTAAAGATGCTTCTGAATTATATGATTACAATGTTTCTAATAATTATCCAATTATGGTTTATGAAGTTCTACTTCAATACAATATTACTTATAACAATAATAATATATTAAGTTTATATTATGATAATTATGAGTTTACTGGAGGAGCTCACGGCAATACTATTAGATCTTCTCAGACTTGGGATCTATACTTAAATCGTCAACTTCGTTTATCCTCTTTTTATAATAATCCTTATTATATTATAGATATTTTGAAAAATGTTAATAATCAAATTGCTGAGCAAATTTCTCTTGGTAATAATACTTTTTTTGATAATTACTGCCAATTAGTTACAGAAACTTTTAATTTGTCTAATTATTATTTAACTACAAATGGTATTGTTATATTTTTTCAACAATATGATATTGCTCCTTATTCTAGTGGGATTCAAACTTTTTATTTATAAAAAGTTTAAATAGAACAAAAGTATACATTAATACTAGACGACTTTCTTTTGAAAGTGAAAGTATTTATTATTATAAAAAAAGAAGAATTATGGCTTTTATTCTAATTCTTCTTTTTTATTTTCTATTTATTTACAATCACAATCATTTGAATATGGTCTCATATCATTCATATAAAATTTTTTCTCTGCTAATTTATCTTGAACTCCTCTTAATGCTTCTCCAAATCTTTGGAAGTGAACTACTTCTCTTTGTCTTAGAAAACGTAGTGGTTCTATTACGTCTGGATTATCTTTACATAAGTTTATTAGTTTTTCATATGTTGCTCTTGCTTTTTGTTCTGCAGCTAAATCTTCTTGTAAATTTGCTATTGGGTCTCCTTTACAAGCAATATATGATGCTGTAAATGGTACTCCTGCTGCTGATGATGGATATACGTCAAGACCATGGTCTGTATAATATGCATCTAATCCTGCTTCTCTTATTTCTTCTACTGTTGCATCTTTTGTAAGTTGGTGTACTATTGTTCCAACCATTTCTAAATGTGCTAATTCTTCAGTTCCATGATGATGTCACTTAAAAAAATTTAATGCTATTGGCTGTAAAATTTTCAACTTGTGCAAAAATTGCACAGGTTCAAAAATAATTGAACTAGTAAGAATTTTTTACCAGTTCAATTATTTTTATCTTTTAATAAAATATTTTTCATTTCAACAATATCATAAAATGGAATATGTATGCCTTCTTCTGCAAGTCTCACAACTCTTAATGCAGTAGTTATAATTTCATTTTTTACTACTATAGGTATTTCTACATCTATATTTGAATTTGTATATTTTTCTAATATATATTCTTCTGTTGTTGGAAATATATTTTGTATTAAAAACACAGCTTTTTTACCTAACACACTACCAAAAACAAAATTATATACTGGTTTATTTCCAATTTTTAATTTTTTATTATCATATATCTTTTTATATTTATCATATTTAGTCGATATTGGAACAAACCATATTATTTCTTTGTTTTTTCTATCTCTAAAGCAAAAGTAGCAAGGTCTTTTATTTCCGCATTCTTTGTTTTCCATCAATTTATAATCTTTAAATATATCAAAAAACTCATCTTTTATAAAATAAAATTTTCCATCTTCTATTATCATTATTATTTAACTCCTTTTATGAAAATATGGGATCTAAATTAATTTTATAGACCCCACATTTTACTATAATTAACATTTTTCCACCTGCACATTTATATCTCGCAAGCAGGGTTGCGGTTCACATTTTTTCACCTATCCATTTATATTCGCAAATAGGGTTGCGACTCACATTTTTAATTATAGTAGATATTAAATATCCACTACTATTATATTCATTATACGTTATTTTATTTGCAAAATCAATACTTTTTAACAAATTTTCACAAATACTAAGTACACAAAGTGAGCTTTTTCCATTTTGGAACAAGCTCAAAATTTTTGTAATTTGTATTATTATAACTAGTTATCGAGGATTCCTCGGTAACTGTTTTACAAAATTTCAGAAAATTTTTTAGTACACTTGGTGAACTTTTGCCTAAAATGAATGAAATTTTTTAGTTCACTATTTTCAATTTCAACGAAGAATAGCTGGTTTGAGCCAGTTCACCCAGTGAATTTTTGCATCAAATCTGCTTAAAATTTTTGTTCTTTTATTAACTCTTGAAGGCTTGTCTTTCAATGTGTATAGGCGATGTGTAAACACTCGCTTTCCTGCCCTCAATTTTTAATTGAGGTATAAAAAATTTTTAAGTAAAATTATCCTTAAATCCTCCTAATTAAAAAAGAATGTGCTTATAAAATAAAGTCAAGGTTGTGCAATAGCACATTCATTTTAACCTTGACTTGATTTTATAAAGCACATTAGAATTAGTTTCAGGATTTTAATTTTTATTATAATATGGATTTAACGATTTATAATAGGGTCTAGGAGCATTTCCTATCTTAAACATTTCTCCTTGTTTAGCTTCTTTTATAGAATTATGTGCTGGCTCAAAATGAGCATCAATGTTATCTGCAAAATTAATTATTATGACTTCTAACATTTTAGGCAAAACTAAAGCTCCCCATTCACTATATTCGTTCATATGACTTCCTATCATATGTATTACTTGATTCTTAAATTGTTCTTCAATATCATAATCCTTTAAATAATTTTCAATAATGTGTGTACCTTCATAAGAATGACCCAATAATGCAGAGCTATTCCCATTTTTTAAAACATAGTTTTCATTATCAACAAAATCATTATAGTCATTAGTTTTACCTATATCATGAGTTAATGCACCAAATATAACTAAATCTTTGTCAACTTCTAACTTAGAATATAAATCACATATTGAAATGGCATTTCTTGTAACACAATATATATGATATAATAATCCCCCTTTATAATAATGGTGGGAATTAGTTGCAGGTTTATTCATTAATTTTTCTTTATAGTCAACATATATTTTTTGACAACACTGTTTTAATGTTGGATTTTTTATCATATTAGTATATTGAATACATTTATTATAATATTCTTCCAATTCTTTATCAGTCATTTTATAACCTCCCTTATGTTTTACATTTTATAATAAAATAGTTACTTTTGCAATATTTTTAGAAAAAAGGGAAATAAAAGGGAATTGATTTTATAAATTGCCCAACATATAATGTTAGCATAGAAAAAATATAAATTTGCTCAAGACAAGCTGTCTTGGGTATTTTTTTATGCTTTTCTCATAAATTTAAAAGAGGCGATTTATATGTTATTAGAAGAATATACTATTGAAAACACTAAAGTGAAATTTTATGATGATTACATTGTAGAAAATATTTCTACTCAAAAAGAATATATAGATAATGTTATTGTTAATTTAATAAGAAAAATAAATCCTTCTTTGTTGTAATTTGTTGCAATTACAGATATAATAAGGCTAAGTTAAAGACAAATTACAAGGAAAGGAGGAAATGTGCAAGATGGCACATATGCAATATATTTAAGAAAATCAAGAGAAGATATAGAATCTGAAAAATATGGAGAAGGCGAAACTTTAGCAAGGCATGAGAAGATTTTAACTACTTTAGCTGAAAAACGAAATCTACATATTTCCAAAATCTATCGAGAAGTTGTAAGTGGTGAAACGATTAGTGAAAGAAAAGAAATGCAAAAACTTCTTAAAGATGTTGAAAATGAAAAATGGACTGGTGTTTTAGTTGTTGAAGTAGAAAGACTTGCTCGTGGCGATACTGCTGATCAAGGTAGGGTTTCAAAAGCATTTAAATATTCTCACACAAAAATTATTACACCTGTTAAAACTTATGATCCAGATAATGAATTTGATGAAGAGTATTTTGAGTTTGGCTTATTTATGTCTAGGAGAGAATACAAAACAATCAATAGGCGTTTACAAAGAGGTCGTGAGATGTCTGTTTCTGAAGGTAAATTTTTAGGAAATATTGCTCCTTTTGGATATGATAGAGTAAAATTAAAAGATTCAAAAGGTTATACCTTATCAATTAATCAAGATGAAGCAACTATTGTTAAAGAAATTTTTAGATTATATACTTTTGAAAATAATACTATAAATTCAGTTGTAAAGCAATTAAATGCTCTGAATTTAAAACCTAGAATTTCTAACGAATGGACGATTTCTTCTGTGAAAGATATTCTTTCTAATCCCACCTATATTGGTAAAATTGTTTGGAATAGAAGAAAACAGAAAAAGAAGACGAAAAATGGACATCTTATCATTAGTAGACCTCGTAATCAAGATTATTTAATTTATGATGGATTACATGAACCTATTATTAATACTAAAACTTGGGAATTAGTACAAGAAAAAAGAAAGCAAAATACTCCAAAAGTAAAACATAGTAGTATTATTCAAAATCCATTAGTAGGACTTGTATTTTGCGAGAAATGTGGTAAGCCAATGCAAAGGAGACCTTATACAAAAGCTGATAAGCCTGCAACACTTATGTGTTCTAATTCTAAATGTGATAATGTAAGTTCAAAACTTTATATTGTAGAAAATAAAATTATTGAAGTTTTAAAAATATGGCTTGAAAATTATAAAGTAGATTATAACATAAAGGATAATTCAAATACTGAAAATAATAAATTAATTGAAAAAGCTATTATTTCTACTAATAAAGAATTAGAAAAGGAAAATGCTAAACTTGATAAGATTTATGACTTTTTAGAAAATGGTATTTATAGTAAAGATGAATTTATAAATCGTTCAAAAGTTATAAAAGAAAACATTGAAAGTTTAGAAAACAAGCTAAAAGAATACAATGAACTTCTAAATAAAAATACTGAAATACAAAATGAAAAAGAAACAATGATACCTAAATTAGAAAATGTAATTGATTTGTATGATAAATTAGAAACTGCTGAGGATAAGAATATTTTATTAAAAAGTATACTATTTAAAGTTACATATTTAAAAACAGAAAAAGCTATAAAAAGTGATGCAGACCCTACCAATTTTGAATTACATATATATCCAAAAATACCTAAGACTTAAGATTTTACAGTCAATAGCTAATTGTAATTAATGTCTTTAGCTATTGACAACATTAAGGTACTCATTCTTCTGTTCCTATATCATTCAAAATTGCCTTTGATTTTTGATCTGGCATTCCAAATCTTTGAGATAAATATCTTAAAGATGCAGCAAGTTCTCCATCTGGTCCTCCATATTGGGAAATAATAACTTTTGCAAGTTTTGGATCTTTACACTTTATATTTATTGGATATTCTAACATTTTATCATAAGTCCACATTAGTTCATTCCTCCTTCCCAAGGCCAGTTTTCGTTTCGTTTGGAGGAACTATTTGTTTATACAATTATAAAACAACATTCTTTTACAAATATATCTAAGAATGTTGTTTTTATTTCAATAACTAATATACTATTTGATTAAAAATGTTGCATATAATGGAATTGTTTTTATTCCATTAGCAAATCCAAAATTTTTAGCACAAATTCTTATACCATATTTAGGATTAAATTGTTTCATATATAAATTCAAGCTTTTAGACCTTACTGTATCTCCTGCTTTTACCTCAATTGGTATAAGTCCATCTTTATTTTGTATAATAAAGTCTACTTCAGCTGTATTATTATTTTTCCAATAGTAAATATTCTCAAAATTAACATTTAATTGTTGTTGTACATAATTTTCAGCAATATCACCTTTATAGATAAATTCTTTATCAAGAATAATATCTTCAAAATTAATATTTAAAATAGAATTTAATATTCCTATATCACTTAAATATAGCTTAAAAATTTCTTCATTTTTAAAAGCTTCTGGTGGGTTTTGAGGTGTTTTTAATAAACAAGTTCTGCTTACTAATTTACTAGATATTAACCATTGTAGTGCTGTTTCATAGTTTTTACTTCTCGCACCACTACGTACTTTACTATATTGAAATTTATTGCTTTTATTTCCTATTTGTGTTGGAATTGAATGATAAATATTTTCAATTCTTACAGTTTCAGTTGCATCTTTAACATATTTCTTCATGTCATTTAAATATCCACTAATAATATTTTTTATTATTTTCTTATTATAATTTATAATATCTTTATCAACACTCAAAATATTATTTATGGAAGCTGGCATTCCACCAATACAAAGATACAATCTATATAATGAAAGTAGTTCTTCATGCATAATATCTACTATTGGTGTATTATTTTGATAATGCTCATTTAATATATCAATCATATCATTACCAGTAACTGCCATTAAAAGCTCTTCAAAATCCATTGGTTTCATATTTATCATATCAACTTTTCCTACTGGAAATGCCTTTATCATTCTTTTTAATTTTACTCCCAATAAACTACCTGCACAAATTATTTTATATGGTATTTCTGACTCATTAAAATATTTTAAACTACTAATAATTTCTTCACTTTCTTGTATCTCATCAAAAAAAATAATAGTATTTTCAAAATCAATATCTATATTTTTTTCACTTTTTATAATAACTCTAAGTAATTTTATCTTTTCTGTAATAGCAATTTTTCTTTCAAATAATTCAACAATATTTTCATTTTCAAATAGATTGATATAAACATATTTTTCAAATTCTTTTTCGCAAAACTCTTTTATTGTATATGTTTTACCTACTTGTCTTGCTCCGAATTACCATTAGAGGCATTTCTATATTATTTTTTTTCCAGTTTAATAATTCTTTATAAATTTTTCTTTCCATAAATTTTCTCCTTTTATTAAATTTTAAAAGATTCTGATTCATTTGTCAAGAATATTTTTCATTTTTCATAGATACTTATCATAATGTTTTTGCATTTTTCATAGATAAAATTAACAATATCTTTGCATTTTAAATAGATAATATAAATCAGTTCCTAGAAGTTGTAGCTAAAATTTATACAACAAGTGGATATAAAATAGCCTCCAAATGGATACCTTTAATATATCCACTTGGAGCTTTTTTTCATGTCTTTGAAGTGGATATTTTGATAGTATTCTAATATGCTATTGAAAATGATATTCCATTATTAGGTACTTGTTGTGGGCTTAACAATATATTATTTTCGCAAGGAGATACAGTTCAAAAAGAAAGAGATGAATCGCATAATATATACGATAGAAACTATAGGCATGATATAATAATTGATGAAAACTCAAAATTATATTCATTACTCAAAAAAAATAGAAAAGTTAAAGTTAATAGCATTCATAATGTAATGATAAAAGATTCTGATGTTAGTCATTTTGATATCGTTGCTCACGATTTAAATGGATTTGTAGAAGCTATAGAATTGAGAGATAAGCGATTTTGTTTAGGATTAAAATGGCATCCTGAAATAATGGAAAATGATGTACTTATGAAAAATTTATTCAAAGAGTTTGTTAAATCATGTAATAGCTATCATAATAAGAAATAGAGATATAAGTGAAAAAGTTTATTAAATTTAGTAAGAAATGGATATATTTTTCTCCCCTAACCATTGAAAATAAGCCTTAAAAAAATTAGCATGTATATATTTTCAAAATAAATAAAATATTATATAATCTATGTAGTAACAATCAACATGCAGATTGCTACTACAAAACTATATAAAAAAACAAGTAAACACATTATGAACTAAAATGAATAAATATAAATTATCTTTGGACAATTTATATTTATTTTTTTGCTTCATAAACTTATGTAGAAGGTGATCGAATGCAAAAAAACACATTACAACCTAAAGTAACAAATATATACAGTGAAAACAGCGTAACACTTACAGAGTTAATGCAAGAATGGCTAAATGAAAATTATTTTTTTTGGAATTTAAATAATGATAAAAATGAAATAAAATATAAAAGTATAAATAAATAGTTATCGTAAATTTAAACTCTTAGAAAGGAGGCTAAATGCAAGAGTTAAACTATAACTTCCCCCCTACTTACTTTAAAGTAGGAATTTACACAAGGCTTTCAAGAGAAGACGAAAAAGACAAAGAATCTGAAAGTATTGATACACAAAAAAAGTTACTAACTAATTATATAAAAAGTCAAGGTTGGACTTTATTTAAAATATATGTAGATGATGGTTTTACTGGTACAAATTTTAATAGACCAGATTTTAAAAATTTAATCAATGATATTGAACTTGGTAATGTAAATTTAGTCATTACAAAGGATTTATCAAGGCTTGGAAGAGATTATATTGAAACAGGTTATTATTTAGAAAAATATTTCCCATTAAAAAATGTACGATATATTGCTTTAAATGATGGGATAGATACATTTGACAATAACAATACTAATAATGATATGACACCATTTAAGTCTGTTTTTAATGATATGTATGCAAAAGATATTTCAAAAAAGGTTCGCTCTAGCCTACTAACAAAAGCATCTAGTGGACAAAACATCAAATCTTTTTTACCTTATGGCTATAAAAAAGATGAAAAGGACAAGAATATAATTTTAGTTGATTATGAAGTTTCTCCTATTGTTCAAAAAATATTTGAAATGTACTATGCTGGAAACAATAAAACTGAAATATGTAGATATCTAAATAACAATAAAATACTAACACCACTTGCCTATAAAAGAAAAACGACAAACTATTTTAATCCAAACAATAAAACAAATTTATGGAGTACAACTATGATTTCTAAAATTCTTAGAGATAGAATTTATATAGGTGATTTAGTACAACACAAATATAGCAAATTAAATTATAAAACGAAAAAAATTATTGATGTACCAAAACAGCAACATATTATCACCCAAAATAATCATGAAGCAATTATTGATAGAAATATTTTTAATAGTGTTCAAATTATGCTTGATAAAAAATCTAATGAATGGAATTATACTGCTTCTTCTCCCCACTTACTTCAAGGGATAGTTTTATGCAAAAAGTGTAAGTCAAAAATAACCTATAACAAAAATCATGGAAAATATTTTAGATGTGTGTGTTCTTCTTACAAAAGAAATGGTAGTAAATTTTGCTCAAATATCCATTTAAGAGAAGATACTTTAATTAGTAGTGTAATTACTAGTTTGAAAGAAAACATTTCTAATTTTCTAAAATACGATGAATTAGAATATATCTGTCCTAATACACAAACAGATAATAAAAAATTAGATTATTTGAATTCTAAAATAACTGAAAAGGATAATTTGATCCAGTCTTTATATGAAGATAAAGTAAAAGGAATTATCACAGAAGATTTATTTATCAAACTTTCTAAACAATATGAAGTAGATAAAAAGAGTTTGATAAATCGAGTTCAAAAGGAAAAAGAGATTAATAAGAATACAATAAAAAAAGAAGATCTAATCTGTAATGTGAAAGAATTATTAGATTTTAATGAAAATAACATAGATAGAAGTTTACTTTTAAAATTAATTGATAAAATAGAAATTGATGACGACAATATTGATATTTATTATAAATTTAAGGCTATTTAAATAAAATTTTAAAGCAAAATCCACAATAAAGATTGTAAATTCACTTTGAACTTGCTATAATAAATACATAAAATTAAAGAAAGGAGCTGATTAATTATGTCTGAAGCACAAATTCAAGCAATCAAAGATGTTATTAAAATGACACCAAGACTTAATACAGAATGTCTAAACTCTATTAAAATTCTAATGGAAAAAGCAATTGATTCTGAACTATTAAGACTAGAACCTACTGTCATTTTAGAAAACATGGATATTACAGAAAAAGTAATGTATTTAGACTATTTAACAGAAAGCAAAGATACCAAAGAAAAAGAACTAAAAAATGCAGTATCTTTTGAAGAAATACTACAAAGAGAGGGGTTGACTTATGATGATTTACAAGATAAAAATTAGACCTAAAGCTCTCAAATTTATTGAAAAACAAGACAAAATTCAAAGACTACGAATTTACAAAGCAATTTATAACCTGCCAAATGGCGATATAAAGAAAATGGTAGGTTGTAAAAATGAATATCGACTTAGAATTCGGCGATTATCGAATTATTTATGAATTAAATCAAAATGAACTTATCATTTTAGTAACAAAAGCAGACAACAGAGGACAAGCCTATAAGTAATAATTTTTTAATTTTAAAATCTTTAAAATTAAACTCTAAATTAAATTTTATTCAAGCAGAGTTTAATAAGCTACTCCCAAACCAAACGAAACCCATGGTTCCTCAAGCCATCTCCATTTATTACATGGGAAATAAATAGATAAAGGACCATAAACTTTTTGATATTTATCTTTTAACTCTTTAAACTCCTTACAATATCTTCTATGAAGGCATAGAGCTTTATCATCATCTGGATGAGTATCTAAATATAGTGCCAATTCAATTATTGCAAAATTATGGCATTTTATTTGTTGTAACATTTCGTCTCTAGCACAGCAATCAATTGTATTTTCTTCTACGCATCCACAATCATTGTGCATCTCGTTACAACCACAATTTCTATTTTCTTCTATTGACATTTGTTACAGCCCTCCTTTATTTTATTTGTTGCAGCTATATATTCCATTTCTCTCATATCTTGACATGGCATATATGGGCTCACCAATTCTGGATAAATTGTTCCCATTTTTAATCCAATACAAGGTTTAAATGTTTTATCCATATATTGATATGGAACATAACTTTGTGCTAACATTGGATTTTCTGGAAATACATTATAATCTTCATCAAATCCACATTCACAGCAATCTACATATTCATTACTAGTACAAGGTGAATTTGCATTTAAACATGAAGTTTCAATCATATCATTTTCTAATTCATTTTCACATGAACTATTTTGATAATTATTATTCATACAAGAACATTTTTTATATCTTCCAAACATATCTTTTTCCTCCTTTTAATGATATTATATGATTTTTTTCGACATTTGTTACAATACTTATTCATTTCAGCCACTCAAACATTTTCCTATAATACAAAAAAGATTAGTAACAACCTATTACTAATCTTCTTAAACATTAACTTATATTCTTACAATTCCACCTATTATTTTGCTTTCTTTATCATTATCTAATAATTTAGAACCACCTGATATTACTACTGTATCTCCCTTTTCTAGTATTTGTTTATCTTGTAATTTTTGAAGACCTATCTCTATTGTCTTATCTATTGTTTCTTGAGATTCTACTAAAACTGGTGTTACATTCCATACAATAGCTAATTGGTTAAATGTTCTTCTATTATCTGTTATAGCTAAAATTGGACATCCTGCTCCCATTCCTGCTAATCTTCTTGCTGAATCTCCTGAATTTGTATAACAAACTATTGCATCAGCTGCTGTATTTTTAGCTATTACACATGCTGAGTATGATATATTTGCTTCTAAATCATTCAATACGATTTCTGTATTTTCATCAAATTTTTTCCAATAATTAATAGTTGTTTCAACTCTTCTTGATATTTTATCCATCGTTTTTACACATTCAACTGGATAATCACCCATAGCACATTCTCCTGATAACATAACTGCACTAGTTCTATCATATACAGCATTTGCCACGTCACTTGCTTCTGCTCTTGTTGGTAATGGTTGATGTGTCATTGATTCAAGCATTTGTGTAGCTGTTATAGCTGGTTTATTAGCTTTATTGCTTAATTTAATAAATTTCTTTTGCATTACTGGTGGCTCTGTAAAGTCTGTTTCTGTTGCCATGTCTCCACGAGCTATCATTTGAACATCTGCATTCTCTACTATTTCTTCCATATGTTCTAGCCCTTCAACATTTTCTACTTTTGTTATTATTTTTATATCTTTTCCACCATTTTCATCTAATACTTTTCTTACTTGGTCTATATCATCTTTGTTTCTTGTAAATGACATAGCAACATAATCATAGTCATGGTCACAAGCTGTTTTTAAGTCATCAATATCTTTTTGTTTTAATGCTGGCAATCTTACAGGTGTTCCAGGTAAGTTCATTGTTTTTCTACTTCCTAATCCATTTCCATGAACTACTGTACATACTATATCTTTTCCTACTATTTCATCTACTACTAATTCAATAGCACCATCATCTATTAATACTTTAGCACCTGGTTTTATATCATTATATAATTCTTTATATGATACAGATACCTTGTCTTTATCTCCTAATATATCTTCATTCACTAATGTAAATTTTTGACCATCTTCTAATTTGATTTTCTCGTTCTTTCCTGTTACCAACATTCCTGTTCTTATTTCTGGTCCTTGCATATCAAGCAATAAAGCAACTGGAATATCTAATTCTTTTCTTAGTCTTATTACTGTTTCTGTTTTTTCTGATTGTTCATCCCAACTTCCATGTGAATAATTAATTCTTGTAACATTTAACCCAGCATTAAATAATTCTTCTAATCTGTTTTCACTTGCTGGTCCTATTGTTCCAACTATTTTAGTTTTTCTTAAACTTTTCATCTTTATTCCTCCCTTATTAAAACAATAACTATTATACCACATTTAAATACCTTTTTTCAACATTTTTAGCTTATTTTTTCTATTTTAGTTCAAAATGATAATTGAATGTATTTTTTGTTCTTCTTTATTACATATAGTTATAATATGATTATTATCTTCAAATGTATATTTACATTTCACTATATCTCCAAATCTCACTTCTCTTTTATACTGAATTCTAACATTATTAAATGGTCTATTTTTATATACTTCTTCTGGCAAAGCTTCATATGCTAGACTTAAGTAGTACAAATTATGCATATGACCATTTAAATCTATATCTCTTCTACTTACTCTATATTCAATTTCATTTGTAGCTTCTTCTACCTCTTTTATTTTGCCTAATTCCCCAATATTAAATACATCTTTATTTTCTATTTTATATTTTTTAATTATATCTTCTTCTATTTTTGTCAATCTCCCTGTATTTATATTAAGTAAAGCCCATTTTGAAGTTGCTATTATACATAAATTATTTTCTTCATCATATATTTCAAAATCTCTATATGTATAAGATTTTTTTATCTCTCCTAAAATAGTTCTTCCCCAAGTATCTACTCTCAAAATTTGCCCGTATTTAGGTCTTTTTATAACATTTAATTTCCAATCAAGTAATATCCAAGAAACTCCAGTTGTTTCTATACTATTGGGACCAAACCCAACCAAATCTGAATGATGTGTAGCAACATTTTCTAGTATTTCTAAGATTCCTATGTTCTTTATTAAGTTGTTTTTTCCTATATCTTTTAATTGTATTTTTACATATTCACTAAATATCATTTCCTTGTTCCTTCTTTTAATATCCTGGCTTTTTCAATAATTTGAACATATTTTTCTTATATTCTTCAACACCTGGTTGATTAAATGGATTTACCCCTAATATCATTCCAGATATACTACATGCTTTTTCAAAGAAATATATAAGTTCACCTATATTTTCTTCATCTAATTTTTCTATACTTATTAATATATTAGGAACATCTCCTGAAACATGAGCTTTTATTGTTCCTTCCATCGCTTTTTTATTTACATAGTCTAAACCTTTTCCAGCTAAATAATTTAGTCCATCTAAATTATCTTCATCTTTATTTATTGTTATATCTGATAAAGGTTGTTCTATAGAAATTACTGTTTCAAATAGGTTTCTTCTTCCTTCTTGTATATATTGTCCCATTGAATGTAAATCTGTTGTAAAGTCCACTCCTGCTGGGAATATACCCTTTTGTTCTTTTCCTTCACTTTCTCCATATAATTGTTTCCACCATTCTGTAAAATAATGCATTTTAGGTTCATAATTAACTAGTATTTCTATATTTTTATATAATTTATACAAAATATTTCTTGCTACTGCATATTGATAACACTCATTATATTTTAAATTTGGATCATCATATCTTTGTTGTGCATTTTGAGCCCCTTGCATCAGTTTGTCAATATCAATTCCTGCTGTTGCTATTGGTAATAAACCTACTGCTGTTAATACAGAATATCTACCTCCTACATTATCTGGAATTACGAACTTCTCATATCCTTCATCATCAGCTAAAGTTTTTAATGCTCCTCTTTCTTTATCAGTTGTAACATATATTCTATTTCTTGCCTCATCTATTCCATATTTATTTTCTAATATTTCTCTAAATATTCTAAATGCAATTGCAGGCTCTGTTGTTGTTCCAGATTTTGATATAACATTAACAGAAAAGTCTTTGTTTCCTATATATTCTATAAGTTCATTTATATAATTAGGACTTAAATTATTTCCAACATATAATATTTGTGGGTATTTTCTTTGCTTTTCTGTAAGCATATTGTTAAATGTACTTGTTAGGGACTCTATTATAGCTCTTGCCCCCAAATAAGAACCACCTATTCCTATTACTACTAATATATCTGATTCTTTTTTTATTTTTTTTGCAGCCTTTTTTATTCTTTTAAATTCTTCTTTATCATAATTTGTTGGTAATTCTAACCAACCTACAAAATCTTTTTCGTCACTTGCTCTTTTATGAAGTTCTTTGTGGATATTCTCCACTTGTTCCTTATATTCCATTACTGATTTTTGAGTAATACCTGTATTTTTTAGATCTAATTTTATATTAGCCATTTCTAATACCTTCTTTCGCTATATTCTTAAATATTTTATACTTTTATAAAATTATCTATATAAGATTATATAAAAAACAAAAATTATTTTCAATAGTTTTTATTTTTTTGTAACCATTTTTTTCCTTTTTCATAATATATAATATACAAAAGAACAACGAGAAACACAAAAAAGATTATATTTTTTTTGGAAAGGGGGTCTAGACTATGCCAGAAAATAGAGGTTGTGGTGGTTTCGGATTTGGTGATGACTGCTGCTGGATAATCATCTTAATATTAATATTATGTTGCTGCTGTGGTGGTAACAGAGGAGGATGTTGCTAATCCTTAAAAGAAAATAAGGGGAAAAAAGGAAACAGGGACGTTTCCCTTTTCCCCTTTTTCTTTTATATTGTCTCCATATCTTTTTATCTTTTGTGTTGTAGTTTTCTCAAATTCTTTATCCCTAACAATAACATTCTTTATATGTTTATAATTTGGAATCTTACTATTAACATTTGCCACAATATCATTAACAATCTTTATTATTTCGTCCTTAGTTGGAACTGTTCCTTTTAAATATTCTGTAATAGCCTCAATATTTGGAAAAATTTGAGCATTCACATATGTTTCATCATCATTTTCTTTTTGAACTCCTAATACCAGTGATTCTGAAATTAATGGATTATCATTTAAATACGATTCTATTTCTTCTGGATAAAT
Organism: uncultured Clostridium sp.; assembly: GCA_947573555.1. Lineage (GTDB taxonomy): Bacteria > Bacillota > Clostridia > TANB77 > CAG-508 > CAG-269. Next base: position 16,078 of record CANPFO010000028.1, read on the forward strand.
ATTTTTTCCATTTTTTGTTACTATAACACTTTTACATCTCCCTGTTATAAACAAAAAACCATTATCGTCTATTTTTCCTAAATCTCCTGTATGGAACCAGCCATCTTTTAATACCTTTTTTGTTTCTTCAGGCATATTATAATATCCAATCATTACATTTGGTCCTTTTACTATTATCTCGCCTACCCCTTCATCATTTTGATTATCTATTCTATATTCAACATTTGGAATTGGAAGTCCAGCACTATCATTTCTTTTATAAAAATCGGTATTTCCTGCAACAAGTGGTGCACATTCAGTTAATCCATAACCTTGTAAAGAATTTAAGCCTAATTTGTCAAACAAATCTGCTATTTCTGAATTTACAGCAGCTGCACCAACAATAAATACTCTTAGCCTTCCACCTAATGTATTTTTTACCTTTGATTTTACAATACCTTTTAAATAGAAAGGTAGTCTATCTACTATATTCTCACCCTTTTTTAAATTTTCAGTATATTTTTTAGGTAGAGATTTTTGCATACTTTTTACTATCTTTTGATACATTTTTTCCAATAGTAATGGTACACACAATATTACAGATGGGTGATATTCTAGCATATTATTTGATATATATCTTAGACCATCGCAGTAACATATGCTTGCACCACTATATATTGGTAGTAAAAATCCCAATGTACATTCATATGTATGATGTAATGGCAATACTGAAAAAAATAAATCACTTCTTTTTACTTTTACTATTCCATATGTTGATAATATATTTGAGCAAATATTTCTTTGAGATAAACATACTCCTTTTGCATTTCCTGTTGTTCCTGATGTAAACAATAAAATTCTCATTTCATCTGGGTCTATTTTTATTTCACTAAATTTCTTATTACCATTTTCTATTAATGCTTCTCCTTCTTTAATCTCCAAAGAGTATGACAAAAAATGTTCATCTTGCTTTTTGTCTTCAAAATTAATAAATATGGTTTCTTTATTTTGTAATTTTTCTATATCTTGTATAATTTGCTTTAAATTTTTATCATCTCCTAAAATACATTTAGTTTCTGATACATTCATAAAATTTATAACATCATTTGAATGCAATTCTTTATCTATAGGTACTACTATACCAACTATTGATGCCGCCAAATATGATACTGCCCACTTGTATGAATTTTTTCCAATAACAGCAATTCTTTTATTAAGAAGATTTTTTTCTATTAATGTTGTTCCTAATGCTTGTACATCTTTTTGGAAATCTTCATATGTCTTAACATATATTTTTCCTTCTTTATCCTTAAGTTTAAAGGCTGTTCGTGTTTTAAAAATTGTTGCAGATCTTTCTAACATTTCTTTAAAATTGGTTACTTCTTCACATTTGTGATATTTTTCTTTTAATTTTTCCGAAATATTCAACTGTTTATTCATTTTACTTTCCTTTCTATTCATATCTATAAAAATTAAACTCTACATCTTTAGTTATTACTAAACTTCCATCATAAATTGATTTTTCTGCATCTACATATGGTATATCTAAATATATTGTTGTTTTATATCTTTCGTTTTTGTTATTTTCTATTTCTATATCAAATGATATTGATGCTTGTATTGATGAAATTGATATCCCACATCTTTGTAATAATTTTCCATTATATATTATTGGATTTTCAGTATCTAACATTGTATAATCACTTTTTATGTTTTGATTTATATAACTTATTGTTATTGGATTTGCACAATTATTATATAAAACTGGTTTACTTAAATCTACATTATCTTCTGATGTTACATCAAAAACTAATTCTTGCTGTATTAAATTATTAATGTCAAATTCACTTTTTGAAAAATTATTTATTGATTTATAATATAAGTTAGGTTTTCCATATATTGGTTCTTTGCTTATTTTTATATTTGTTATTTTTACTTTTTTTAGTGTATTTTTTACTGTATTTTCTTCTGAAATATTATCTATAAATAATGCTATGTCTGTATATGTATATAAATTTTGAATTGTAAAATTTGTATTTGAGCTTGTTTTATTTTTAGAATCACTACTACTAAAGAATACTATCTTTTTTATTTTGAATACTATTTCTTCATTATTCTTAGCAAATGATATTATACTATTTTCAAAATTCTTTTTTTGTAATAATTTGTCGTAAATATTTTGAAAAACAAAAGTCAGTATTAGTATTAAACTAATTATTAAAATAATGTAATACCCACATATTATATTCTTTTTTTTCATCTCTTTCGTTCCTCCTACATATATTTTATTTTAATATATGTATAATTTTTAATCTTAGCAAAATTTCATTAAGTTCTTTTAAAGCCTTATGATAAACATTATATTTTTCTTTTACCATATTATACCTCTATCTATAATCTCATCTAAAAATTCCTTTGATTTTGTTTGGATATCTCTTATTGCTTTATTGTAGCACAGCATAATATTTTAAGCAATAATTTAAAGTAATTTATTTCTAGCTCTGTCAATTATATTCTTATTGCTTTCCATTTTCATCTTAGAATGGATTATAAGTTATAGCAAATGCATTTAGCAAAAAAAAGAAGTAGTTAAACTACTTCAATTAAAATAATGCTACTTTTAAACTAAAATATAAAAAGTATTTGGTGGCTCGAAGTGGAATCGAACCACTGACACGGGGATTTTCAGTCCCCTGCTCTACCAACTGAGCTATCGAGCCAAATAAAAAAATTTATTTTTTTATTTATATATCTATACTGTAAAAACTTAATTTTTACAGTATAAACAAAAATGGCGACCTGGAACGGGCTCGAACCGTCGACCTCTAGCGTGACAGGCTAG
>CANPFO010000029.1 GCA_947573555.1 uncultured Clostridium sp.
CGCTCGGCTGTTAACCGATAGGTCGTTGGTTCGAGTCCAACAAGAGGAGCCATAAATAGCAGATAAGAAATTATCTGTTATTTTTTATATCGATAGCACGAAATTTTAAAGGTTAATTAAATAACAAATTAACAAAATTTAAAGTTTTTCTAAATGTATTGCCAAACTTAAAATCTTATGTTAGATTAGAGGTAAATCAGTTGAGGAGGAAATATATGAATAGAAATGATTATTTTAAAAATGATAAATATTGGTCTACCCATATTAACAAAAAATTAGAAGAGGATTTATGGATAGAAGAATATAAAACTTATTTTAATTCAAAAGGAAAATGCCTAGATTTAGGATGTGGAATTGGACAATATTCTAAACAACTCATAAAATATGGATATAGCGTAGTTTCAGCTGATATATCAGATATAGCATTAAACAAAGTTAAAGAATTTAACAGAAATGTAGTTAAGTTAGATATGAGAGAGAAATTGCCTTTTTCAGATAGTGAATTTGACATAGTATTTGCAAATTTGTCTATTCACTATTTTTCAGATGAAGATACTAAAAAATTGCTATTAGAAATAAAAAGGATATTGAAGGAAGAAGGATTATTTGTTGGAAGTGTTAATGGAATTCAAGGATTGAAAGCAATAGGAAATGAGGCTAAAGAAATAGAACATCATTTCTATGAATATAATAACAAACTAATAAGACTATTTGATACTAGTGATGTAAAAAAATATCTAGAAAACTTTAGTATTATAAAAATAGATGAAAAAGAAACTATAAGATTTGAACACAAGAAGAATTATATAGTATTTATTGTGAAGAAAAAATAAATGTACTATTTGCACAATAAATCCAGTAAAAGTAGAAAAACATAATAAATAATATAATTTATAATTTTTAAAAAATTAATAAATTAATAGGTAAGAAGAAATGTATGAAGCTAACAGAAGATAGAGCAAAAGAAATATTAGAAAATGCAAGGGGAAAGACAACCAGTGATCATTGGATACACCATTCTATTTGTGTTGGTAATTCTGCAGAAAAAATTGCAGAATGCTTAGGACTAGATGTAGAGAAAGCTAAAACATTAGGATATATACATGATATAGGAAAATTTGTAGGAGTATTCAAAAATCATATTCATATCCAACTCACAAAACAATTTTTATAAATTTTGGATGTTTATTTAGTAAAAAGTAAAAAATCAAAAAATTAATAATAATTACAAGGAAGAAAAGTAATGGAAAAAGAACAAAGTATAGGAATTTTTGACTCTGGAATAGGAGGAGCAACAGTACTGAAAGAAATATTAAAAATATTACCAAATGAAAACTACATATATTATAGTGACTCAAAAAATAATCCATATGGAGACAAAACAGATGAAGAAATATTTAATATATGTGATAAAATAGTAAAAGACTTCATAAGTAAAAAGTGTAAAGCAATAGTAATAGCTTGTAACACTGCAAGTGCTAAAGCAGCAAAACAACTAAGAGAAAAATATACAGAACAAATAATAATAGCAATAGAACCAGCATATAAAATGGTACATGACTATGCATATAATGAAGCAACATTAATAATGGCGACCAAAGGAACCATAGAAAGTGAAAAATTTCATCAGTTATATGAAAAATATGATAACCATCAAACATATCTACTAGCATGTAAAGGATTAGCAGATATAATTGAAGAAGGAAATAAAGAAAAAATAAATAAATATTTAAATCAGAACATTTCACAATATAAAGGCAAAGTAAATAATGTAGTTTTAGGATGCACTCATTATCCATTAATAGAAAAACAAATAAAACAAATATTAGGCAATGTAAAATTTTTTAATGGAGCGCCAAACTTAGCAAAGCACCTAAAAGATGTATTAGAAGAAAAAGAGTTAATAAACATATATAATAAAATTGGAAAAATACAATTTATTGATTCGAATAATTCAAAAACTAAAGAAGAAAGATTTTTTGTGACAATAGGGTCAGGTTAAAAATGTCTCATTTTTTTGTCGAAGATTGTAGTTAAATAGAAAGTTACTGATTGATGTTGATATATTAATATTTTTTGATAAAAATATAGTTAGGGTCTTTATCTCAAAATATTAATATATCAACATTTTAGTGTTTATACAAACTTTAATGTATACTAGTAATAATAAAAAACGAAAAAAAGTTCGTAAAAAGTATTGACATTTTAAAAATGAAAATATATAATAAAAACCGAACAAAGTTTTTAGAAACTGGAGGTTTTTATGATATCAACATTACATATAAAAAATATAGGAATTATAGATGATTTAAATATAGATTTAAATCAAGGCTTGAATGTACTAACAGGAGAGACAGGAGCGGGTAAAACATTAATAATTGATTCATTAGAAATAATATCAGGAGGAAGATTCTCAAAAGAGATGATAAGAAAAGGAGAGACAAATTCTTTTGTAGAAGTTTGTATGTATGAGCCCAATAGTGAAGATGCTATTGATGGAAATATAATTGTATCTAGAGAGATAAATTTAAATGGAAAAAATATGTGCAAAATAAATGGAAGAATGGCTACTGTAAGTGAATTGAAAAATTTTATGAGTAAATATATTGAAATACATGGACAAAATGATAATCAATGTTTATTAGACAATAAATTTCATTTAAACTATTTAGATGAATATATTGGAGAAGAAATATTAGATATAAAAAATAAATATAAAGAAAAATATGAAAGATATCTTGAAATAAAAAGAGACCTAAAAGCTAACTATGGAGATGAAAAAGAAAGGGAGCGAAAATTAGATTTACTAAAATATCAAGTAAAAGAGATAGAGGAAGCAAAATTAAAAACAAATGAAGAAGATTTATTAGAAGAAAAAAGAAAGAAAATGCTAAATTCAGAAAAAATATCAAATAACTTACAAGAAGCGGATATAGCAATTGCAGAAAATAGCATAGACAGTTTAAATATAGCTATAAGGGCATTAGAAAAGATAGAAAATATAGATAATGAATATGGAAAAATATCAAATAATTTAAAGAGTATATATTATGAACTACAAGAGATATCAAGAGATATTTCTGGATTAAAAGATAATGTATACTTTGATGAAGAAGAAAGAAATGAAACTGAACAAAGACTAGATTTAATCTATTCTTTAAAAAGAAAATATGGAAATGATATAAAAGAAATAATCCAATATAAAAATGAAATACAAGAAGAAATAGAGCACATAGAAAATTTAGATGAATATAACAATAAATTGAAAAAAGAATTAAAAGAATTAAAAGTAGAAATGACAAAATTAGCAGAACAAATTAATAAACTAAGAAATATAAATGGAAAAAAATTAAGTAATAGTATAAATGAAGTTTTAGAACAATTAGAAATGAAGAATGCAAAAATAAATATTCATATTGATTATAAAGAAGAATTTTTTGAAAATGGAAGAGATGAAGTGGAATTTTATATAAGAACTAATTTAGGAGAAGACGAAAAACAATTATCTAAAATAGCATCAGGTGGAGAAATGTCAAGAATAATGTTGGCTATAAAAAAAGTCTTAGCAGACACAGATAAAATACCAGTATTAGTATTTGATGAAATTGATACAGGAATAAGTGGAAAAGCTGCTAATTCAGTAGCTGAAAAGTTAAATGGAATATCAAAAAATCACCAAGTTTTATGTATTTCACATTTGCCAAGTATAGCTGCAATTGCAGATTTTAATTACTTTATAAGTAAAAAAATATGTGAAGAAAGAACAAGTACAAATGTAAAATTATTAGATGAAGATGAAATAATAAGAGAAATTGCTAGAATTTCATCAGGTGAAATAAATGATGCAACAATTAAATATGCAATGCAGTTAAGAAATAAAAGAGTGAGCTAAAATGTATATAAATGGTAAAAATGTCTAAAATAACTAAAGAATAGAAAGGATGATTAATTATGAAAGATTTTTTAGCTATAAAGGACATAGAAGCCTTAGAAGTATTAGACTCAAGAGGAAATCCAACAATACAAGTAGAAGTTGTAACTGAGGAGGGATTTTCAGGGGTAGCTTTAGTTCCATCTGGTGCTTCGACAGGAAGTTTTGAAGCAGTGGAATTAAGAGATGGTGATAAAACAAGGTATTTAGGAAAAGGAGTAAGCAAAGCAGTAGAAAATGTTAATAAAAAAATAGCAAAAAAAATAATAGGAATGAATGTTTATGAGCAAAGAGATTTAGATAGAGCATTAATAGAATTAGATGATACACCAAATAAATCTAATGTAGGAGCAAATGCAATTTTAGGAGTATCAATAGCTGCTGCAAAAGCTGCTGCTAATTCATTAGGAATGGAACTATATAATTATATAGGAGGAATAAATGCCAAAGAATTACCAATTCCTATGATGAATATATTAAATGGTGGAAAACATTCAGACAATAACATAAATATACAAGAATTTATGATAATGCCGATGGGTGATATAACATTTGCAGAAAGAATTAGAAGAGGAGTAGAAGTATATCATACATTAAAAAAAGTACTAAAAGAAAAAGGATACTCAGTTGGAGTTGGAGATGAAGGTGGATTTGCACCAGATTTAAAAAATGAGGAAGAAGCTTTAGATTCTATAATAGAAGCGATAAAAAAAGCAGGATACGAACCAGGAAAAGATATATGCTTAGCACTAGATGTAGCAAGTACAGAGATGTACGATGAAGCTAAAAAAAGTGGAAAAGATGGATATTATTTTTGGAAGACAGACATATTTAAAACTAAGAAAGAAATGATAGAATATTTAGTGCAATTAACAGAAAGATATCCAATAGTTTCTATAGAAGACGGATTAGCAGAAGAAGACTGGGATTCATGGAAAGAACTAACCCAAAGATTAGGAAATAAAGTACAACTTGTAGGAGATGACTTATTTGTTACAAATGTAAAAAGATTAGAAAAAGGGATAAAGGAAAATGTTGCAAATGCAATATTGGTAAAATTGAATCAAATTGGTACACTTACAGAAACATTAGATACAATACAAAAAGCTAAAACAAAGGGATATAAAACTGTAATATCACATAGGTCAGGAGAAACTGAAGATACAACAATAGCAGACTTAGCAGTTGCTATAAATGGTGGACAAATAAAAACAGGTGCACCTTGTAGAACCGATAGAGTTGCTAAATATAATAGACTTTTAAATATTGAAAATCAATTAAGAAAAGAAATATAAATAAGCTAAAATAGGGAGAAAATAATGTACTACACATATATATTAAGATGCAAAGATAATTCTTTATATACAGGAATAACAACAGATTTAGAGAGAAGACTAAGAGAACATAAACAAAAGGGAGAAAAAACAGCAAAATACACATTAACACATACTGCACAAAAAATAGAAATTGCTTGGGAATCAGAAAATAGAATATTGGCATCTAAATTAGAATTTCATCTTAAAAAGTTAAATAAAAAGCAAAAAGAAGAATTAATAAAAAATCCACAATTATTAAGTTCGTTTTTAAAAGAAAAAATTCAAATAGATTTATATACAAAAATTAAGGAAGAGTAATATTATTCTACTCTTCTTTGATTTCTTTCATTATTAGAATTTTGACTACACATTTTTTCATATTCTTTACATTTAATTTTATAATCCATTTGCATACACATATATCTATAATACAAATAAGCTTGCTCATATTGAGCCATAGGATTAAACATAGGGTCACGATATAAATCGTTCATTTCAGGAGAGTTAGCTCCTCCAGGCATTTGCTGGAACATTGAAAAATCCATAAAAGGTGGCATATTATTATTGAAATCTTTATCCATAAAATCATCTCCAATCATACTAATAATATATATTTTCAAATTTCTTAAATATGCATAATGTTCATAAACTAATTATAAATTAAAATTGAAAAAAGGAAAAACATTAATAATAACAAAAGTATAAAAAGCAGCGAAAATACCTTGAAGTAATTTACCATAAAAATAAGGTTTTATTGATAAGTCTGTTTTGGAAGTAATACTTAAAACTTGAAGTAAAATAGATATTCCACCAAAACCAAGTAAAAAAGAAGTTATTATAATATTAATTGAAATCTCCTTAATGTTAATAGTAGAGATAGAACTTATACCATTAGTAATTTCTAATATACCTGTAAAAATACCATAAATAAAACAAGTATCAATATGCAAAAAATTAAAAATAGGAGTAAATAATAAAACTAAATTACTTAAAATTCCACTTGCATTTAAAATTGAAATAATACTAGAAAATATAACAACAAAGCCACCAATTACTAATACTGTAGAAATGCTATTAGAAATACTTTTACCTAAAACTTCACCCAAATTTGAAAGAGTAACGTTATTATATTTATTAGAAGTAGAATTTTTACTTCCAATATAAGAAGAACTTGAAGAATTAGATTTCCAAAATCTAAAGATTATTCCAACAGATATACAAGCTAAAAGATGAGAAATTAGCAATAATAATCCAATAGTAGAATTTCCAAACATACTAATTCCAACAGTTCCAATAATAAATAATGGACCAGAATTATTTGTAAAACTCAATAATCGTTCACATTCCTCTTTAGTACAAATATTATTTTGTCTAAAATCACAAGCAATTTTTGCACCAACAGGATAACCACTAATTAGTCCCATAATAAAAGCAAAAGCACCTTCACCTCTAACATTAAATAAAGGTTTCATAATTCTATTTAAAAATTTACCCAAAATATTAACAAAATTTGTATTCATTAAAAGTTCTGTTGCTACAAAAAAAGGAAAAAGAGAAGGAACAACAGAATTAGCCCATAAAGATAATCCCTTTTTTATTGCAGGTAAATTACTCTTTGAAAATAGTAACAAACTTGTACAAAAAGCCAAGAAGATTAATGCTAAAATATTTCTTTTAATTTTTAAAATATAAAAATTGCATTTTGAAAACATACTATCACCACAGTAAAATATATGTACAAAATAAATAGGTATGATATAAACTTTTTGTATGAACGGCACAAAAAAATTAGAAATGAATAAAATATACAAAACATTGAAGGAGGAGAGTTGTATGATAAAAAAGTAGTAAAAACTTTAGGAATATTTTTTGTATTTACATTTACATTTCTTAATTCAATATATGCATTATCACCGCAAAGTGAATTAAAGTATGAAGGAATAGATATTAGTAATTGGCAAGGGTATATAGACTATAGTCAAGTAAAGAATTCTGGAATTGAAATTGTATATATAAAGGCAAGTCAAGGGAATACATATAGAGATCCATACTTCGAAATAAATTATAAAAATGCGAAAGCTAATAATTTAAAAGTAGGATTTTATCATTTTCTAACAGCAACAAATATTCAAGAAGCTGAACAACAAGCCAAATTCTTTGCATCAGTTATATCTGGAAAAGAACCAGACTGTAAGCTAGTTATAGACTATGAACAGTTTTATGGAGTAGGAAAAGAACAAATAAATCAAATAGCATTAGCATTTATACAAAAAGTAAAAGAATTAACAGAAAGAGAAGTAATAGTGTATAGTGACTTGTACAATATAGAAAATACGTTTAATGCAGATGTTGCAAATAGTGGCGAACTATGGTTAGCATTTTATGGAGATTTTAGGAACTTGCAAAATGTTAGTTCAAGTTGGAGTAATTTTATAGGAGTACAATATACAAATAAAGGGAGGGTTCCTGGAATAAAAGGAAATGTAGACAGAAATTTATTTACTGAAGAAATTTTTTTAGATAACAGTTCACAATTACCTAATACCGAAAATCCAAATGGCAATTATAATACTGAAACAATAAGCTATAAAGTACAAAAAGGAGATACATTAAGCAAGATAGCAGCAAAATATGGAACAACTGTACAAGAAATTGCTCAAATAAATGGAATAAGAAATATAAATTTAATATATCCAGGCCAAATTTTAAAAATAACTACAAATTCAAATATTCATGGAACAGAAACTAATTCGACAGGAAAAATATATTATACTATAAAAAGAGGAGATACATTATATGCAATATCTAAAAGGTATGGAATATCTGTACAAAATATAGTAAGTTGGAACAACATACGAAATCCAAATTTAATATATCCAGGTCATACTTTAATATTATATCGAAATAATACTGGCTCGAACAATAATTACATACAATATACAGTACAAAGAGGAGATTCATTATATAGAATAGCAAGGAGATATAGAACAACAGTTAGAGCCATTGCACAAGATAATGGAATACGAAATATAAATTTAATATATCCAGGCCAAATTTTGAAAATTTATTAAAAAATGTATATAAATACAAAAAATAGTACATCCTTAAAAAGTAGATGTTAAAAACATTTATTGAAAGGATGTATTTTTATGAGTGATAAAGATTTAGGAAAATATATAAGAAGAACTTCTGAAGAGGTAGGAGAAGATGCAACAAAATATGGAGAGTTTATTTCTTCATACTTTGCATGGGTGTCATTACCTGACCAAAAAGAAAAAGTTAAGGAATTAGAAAATATAACAAAAAAACAAGAAAATGAAAGAAAAAAGTAGAAATAAAAAGAAAGAAACAAGCAAAAAATATAAGAAGGTCAAAAAAGGTCAAAAAATGGTATTGATTTATTAAAAAAAAGTAGGTATAATATAGGTCAAAGAAAGTTAAAGTTAAAACATGAAATGACAAAAAATTTAAAAGGAGGCTGATATAATGAGAATGTCAGATATAATAGAAGATTTTATAAAAGAATTATTTGAAGAAGATGAAAATGATTTCATAGAAATTCAAAGAAATGAATTAGCACAACAATTCAATTGTGTACCATCACAAATAAATTATGTAATATCAACTAGATTTAAACCATCACAAGGATATTATGTAGAAAGCAAAAGAGGTGGTGGTGGAAACATCAAAATAAAAAAGGTAAACAATACAAAATCAGATTATATAATGCATATAATAAAAAATATAGAAAATGAAATAACTGCAAATGAAATCGATATTATATTAAGTGATTTTTTAACTTACAATGTAATTAGCGAAAAAGAAGCCAAACTTTTAAAAGTAGCTACAAGTGATAATGTTCTTAAACTAGATATTGATATTAAAGACCAAGTAAGAGCAAGAATATTTAAAAATATGTTATTAAATATTGAATAAAAAATAATTTGATAGGAGTGATTAATATGTTATGTGAAAATTGTAAAAAAAGAGAAGCAAACGTTAGATACTCAGAAAATATTAATGGAATAAGAAAAGAATTACATTTATGTGAAGAATGCAGTAAAAAGTTAGGAATAACAGACGAAATAAATTTGAAAATGCCTACATTTGATTTTTCAAACTTATTTGGAAGTTTCATAGAGGACATTAGTACATCAAGTTTTATGCCACTATTAAATGAGGTAAGACAAATTAAATGCGATAGCTGTGGATCAAGCTTTGATGATATTATAGACACAGGAAAATATGGTTGTGCAAATTGTTATGATACTTTTGAAGACAGAATGGATCCGATCTTAAAAAAATTACAAGGAGCAAACAGACATATAGGAAGAGTAGGAAAAATTTCTGATAATAATATAAAATTTGATAAAAAGGCTGAAAATCAATCAGATGATAACAAAATACAGAAATTAGAAGAAGAATTAAAACAAGCGATTAAAGAAGAAAGATATGAAGATGCTGCTAAAATTAGAGATGAGATAAAGAGAACAGAAAAATAAAAAAGCCCCCATGGAGGCGAGCTATTCTACTGGTGTTGTAACCAGCTGATTGTTTTCTTTGGCATAAAAAACTGTTTTTCCATCAACTTCCAACGTAGAATAAGTAATATAAGCACTGAAAAGAAGACTTGAAATGTTTGAAATAATATATACCCTATAACTACATTGCCTCCTATGAGAGATAAGGTAGTCAAAAAAACTACCAATTAATAAAGTTTCATATAATTATTATGAAAAATCTACATAAAATGTAAAGAATTTGATAAAAGAAAGGAAATAATTATGAATTGGTATTTACAAAGTGGAAAAGATTCAGATGTAGTAATAAGTACAAGAATCAGATTTTGTAGAAACTTAAAAGAATTTAAATTTAATTTGAAAAATAAATCTGAAATAGACAAACTAAAAAATAAAATAAAAGAAAATATATTTGGAATAGGATATGGACTAAAATATTTAGAACTAAAAGATATGGATGATATAACAAAAATGAGTTTAGTAGAAAAAAACTTAATTAGTCCAGAATATGCACTAAATAAAAATGATACAGGAGCTATATTAATAAACGATGAAGAGAATATTTGCATATTAATAAATAATGAAGACCATTTAGAAATACAAGTATTTAGTGCAGGATTTGAATTAGAAAATACATTAAACTTTGCAATAGAGTTAGATAAGAAAATAGAAAGCATTTTAGGATATGCAACAAATAGCAAATATGGATATTTAACAAGTATGCCAACAAATTGTGGAACAGGATTAAAAGCTTCTGTTATGATACACTTACCAGCACTAGAAAAAACAAGAAATATAGATAAAGTATTTTATACAATAAATAATTTTGGAGTAAATGTAAAAAGTCAATATGGACAAGACAGTACGAATAATCAAAATATATATCAAATTTCAAACAAAAGAACATTAGGAGTCACAGAACAAGAAACTGTTGAAAATATAACAATAGTTGCAAATAAAATAATTGAACAAGAAAGAAAAGCTAGAAAATTTTTAGCAAAAGATACTATTGACTTAGAAGACACTATTTATAGAAGCTTCGGAATACTAAATAATTGCAGAAAAATTTCATTAGATGAAGCACAAAAATTAATTTCTAATATAAAATTAGGAACAGATTTAGGAATTTTAAAAGAATTAAGTGATAGCAAAATTCAAAAACTAATGTTATTTATAAAACCAGCAAACATGCAGAAATATTTAGGTGAACAATATGAACCACTAGAAAGAGATGTAAAAAGAGCAGAGATTATAAAGAACATAATGGCTTAAAAGGAACCGTCCCTAATAGGACAAAATGTCCAAAAAGAACCGTCCCTTTGGGACAAGAAAGGAGAACACATATATATGACATACAAATTTACTAATAAAGCGAGTAAAGCAATAGAAATTGCTAATGATATAGCATTAGAGCTAGGACATAGCTATATAGGAACAGAGCATATATTGTATGGTCTAGCTAAAGAGGGAAATGGAATTGCATCAAAGGTTTTAGAAAATCAGGAGGTTACAGCAGAAGATATTTTAAATAAAATAGAGGAATTAGTTGGAAGAGATAATCCAATTGATAATATAATAGATTTTACACCAAGAACAAAAAGAGTAGTTGAAACAGCTTTTATAGAGGCAAGAAAAATAGGATATAATTTTATAGGAACAGAACATATTTTAATAGGAATATTAAGAGAAGGCGATTGCATAGCTGCTAAAATTTTATTAGATTTGAATGTTAATATTCCTAAATTATATAATGAAATAATAAAAATTATAAATGAAGGAGAAGAATATAATCAAGGAGAAGAAAATTCTTCAAATAATGTAAAAAACAAAAAAGGTAAGGGAAGTTATAACCAAACACCTACATTAAATCAATTTGGAGAAGATTTAACAAAGAAAGCAGAAGAAGGCAAACTTGATCCAATTATAGGGAGAAAAGAAGAAATTGAGAGAGTTATTCAAATTTTATCTAGAAGAACAAAAAATAATCCTTGTTTAATAGGAGAACCAGGAGTGGGTAAAACTGCAGCAGTTGAAGGATTGGCACAAAAAATAATAACAGGAGATGTGCCAGAAATGTTAAAAGATAAAAGGGTAGTAACTTTGGATATTTCTGGAATGGTTGCAGGAGCAAAATATAGGGGAGACTTTGAAGAGAGAATAAAAAAAGCATTAGACGAGGTTAAAAAAGTAGGTGATATAATTCTTTTTATAGACGAAATTCATACAATAGTTGGAGCAGGAGCTGCAGAAGGAGCTATTGATGCAGCAAACATTTTGAAACCATTACTTGCAAGGGGAGAAATTCAATTAGTAGGGGCAACAACTTTAAACGAATATAGAAAGTTTATAGAAAAAGATGCAGCACTAGAAAGAAGATTTAGTCCAGTAACTGTAAATGAACCATCAGAAAAAGACACAATCTTAATATTAAAAGGAATAAGAGATAAATATGAGGCACATCACAATGTAAAAATAACAGATGAAGCAATAGAAGCTTCAGTAAATTTATCAGTTAGATATGTAAATGATAGATTTTTACCAGATAAAGCAATCGACTTAATTGATGAAGCGGCTTCAAGGGCAAGGCTAAAAACATTTACAGAACCAGATTCTTTTAAGAAATTACAAGAAGATATTGAAAAGGTTAAAAATGAAAAAGAAGAAGCAGTTATGAACCAAAAATTCGAGAAAGCAGCGGAACTAAGAGATAAAGAAAAAAAGCTAAAGGAAAAATTCGAAAAAGAACAAAATAAATGGAAAAATAAAAATAATAAAGAAATAGTAAATATAACAGATGAGAACATTGCAGAGGTTATAGCAAGCTGGACAGGAATTCCTGCAAAAAAAATAACAGAAGATGAAAATGAAAAATTAAAAAACTTAGAAACAGAATTGCATAAAAGAGTAGTCGGTCAAAATGAAGCAATTGAAGCAGTAGCTAAAGCAATAAGAAGAGGAAGAGTAGGTCTAAAAGACCCCAAAAGACCAATAGGTTCATTTCTCTTTTTAGGACCAACAGGTGTAGGAAAAACAGAACTTTCAAAAGCATTAGCAGAAGTATTATTTGGCAATGAAAATGCAATGGTAAGAGTAGATATGTCAGAATTTATGGAACCGCACTCTGTATCAAAATTAATAGGTTCACCTCCAGGATATGTTGGATTTGATGAAGGTGGACAATTAACAGAAAAAATAAGAAGAAAGCCATATTCTGTGATATTATTTGATGAGATTGAAAAGGCACATCCAGATGTAATGAATATGTTACTTCAAATACTAGAAGATGGAAGATTAACAGATAGTCAAGGACGAACAGTAAACTTTAAAAATACAGTGATAATAATGACATCAAACTTAGGTGCAAGAGTAATTACAGATAAAAAATTCTTAGGTTTCACAAACAACTCAACAAATGATAAATCACAAGATGAGCAAAAAGAATATGAAAACACAAAAAAAGAAGTTATGGATATATTAAAAAAGGAATTAAGACCAGAATTCATAAATCGTATAGATGAAATAATAGTATTCCATAAGTTAAATGACCAAGAGATAAATCAAATTATTGATATAATGCTAAAAGAGGTTGTAAATAGATTAAAAGAACAAAAATATCAAATCGAATTAGAGCCAGAAGTTAAAGAACTAATTGCAAAAGAAGGAATAGATAAAAACTTTGGAGCAAGGCCTCTAAGAAGAACTATTCAGAATTTAGTAGAAGATAAGCTGGCAGAAGAAATTTTAGATGGAAAATTGAATAAGGGAAAGCTAGCTAAATTTACGGTTATAGAAGGTAAAGTGAGACAAACGGGACAGTAATAGTTTGTCTCACTTTTTTGTCAAATTTTAGCAAAATTTATTATAAACAAATTGTTACAAGTATCGACAAAGATAGCCGTAAAGAAGTGAGACAAATTATTACTGTCCCGTTTGTCTCATTAAAAATGTGATAAAGGAGTTGAAAAAAGTAATATTTTGATTTATAATAAAAGCATAAGCAAAAGACAATAGGGGGAAAATAAAAATGAAAATGAACGAAAGCATTGCAAGAGTACACACACATACACACACAACTCTAGTAAAATAATTGATTTATTAAGTATGATTAAAAAAGATAAAAATAGCAAAATAGAGCCTATAATATTTATAGGTTTAATTTGCTATTTTTTTGTTGTAAAAAAGGAAATTGAGAAATCCAAAAATAATAAAGAGAAAAAGGAATAACGCTTATAGCTCTTATAATAACAATAATAATACTTCTAATTCTTGCAGGAATAACAATAACAGCATTAGGAAGTGAAAATGGTTTAATAGCAAAATCAAAAAATATAAATGAACAATATAAATTATCGGAATATCAAGAAGAAATAAATATAATTATAAATGAAGAGATGACACAAAGAGCTTCAAAACAAAAATTAGAGCCAATAATAGAGAGTATTGAAAATAAAATTAATACAAAAGAATGGGTAAAAGATATTAAAAAATATAATAAAGATGGAAATGCAGAAAATGATGCAGAAAAAAGCATATTTTTAATAATATATAGTAAAGAGGGATTTGAATTTGTTGTTGAAGTTAAAAACAACGAAATAACAGAGAAAGCAACAATATTAGAAGCAAATACAAAGCCTAAAAATAGATTTGAAAATAATGACAAACCAAATGGCGGAAATACAACTAAAGGAGAAACAATAAAAGGAAATATGATAGAAGGAGGCTCAACTGAAGATATAGAAATGCCAACATTTGAAATAGAAGTATCAGATATTTCAGAAACACGGTTGGAAACAAAATATAAAAGCAGAATCAGGAGATATGAGTAGTTTTAAAATAAAATATATTATTACTGAAACAGAACCAGCCAAAGCATATTCTGCTATAAATACAACACAAGATAATTTCGTGACAGATATGAATGGTGGATGCATATATTATGTTTTAGCAGAAGCAAGTAAAAAAGGAATTATGACAATAAGTAGTAACTACATAAAAATAAATACAAGTCATACTCATACTGGTAATAAAACTTCTAGTGGAGGCTGCTATAATAGTAGTTACACTATTTGCTCAGGAGGATATGGAATGTATGCAATATTGAATTTTGATACAATTACATCAAAAAAGTCAACTATGACGTCTAATAGATATTGTACCATATGTGGAAAAAGTATAAAGAAGAGAGATAATTATTGGAGTGGTAGTGCAAAAGGAAGTTTTAAATATTACTGTAAAAATTGTGACGAAAATCGTTCAGGGACAGCATTAAGTGCAGTATCTTGGATATGTACTTCCTGTGAAGCTTCAAAATCAAATAGGATTTTACCAAACGGAAATATTATCAATAATGCATATAGTTTAAGTGTAGATAGATTAAGAGCTGTAACTACAGGACAAGCTTCTGCTGATAATGGAGTAACTCAACGTGGTCTGATATCATCATCTCATAATAAAGTATATACTAGAAATTGTGGAAAGAATCAACAAAATTCATCAGCCACATCAATTGATTTTTAAGAAACAATACAAGAAAATGATTAAAATTGTAAAATAATATATAAATTTCGACAAAAATTATCATAAAAAATGAGACAAACATTGACCGTCCCATTTGTTTCAAAAAAAAACTCGAAAATACTAGACAAATAACAAAAAATGCAATAAAATAGTAAAAGAAAAAAGGAGAAATACAATGATAATAGAACAATTAATTTTTACTATATTCGCATTTGGGTTATTTGTCTATATTTTTTTCAAAATGATACATCAGAATGATACAAATTATATTGGAATATTAATATTAGAATCTATAGGAATAGCATTAAATTTTGTATCTGTAATAACACAAAAACATTTAAATGAATTTTTTTCCATAATTAAATATATATTTGGAATAATCATACCAGTAGGAATAATTATTATGGAGAAAAAAGGTGTGCCATTAATACAAATATTAAATATACTAAAGGCAAAAATATATTTAAAAATAGGAAATAACAAAAAAGCTAAAGAACAACTAATAAATTTAGTTACAAGATATCCAGAAAATTATATAGGACATAAAATGTTGGCAGAAATATACGAGCTAGAAGGTGGAATGAGAAAGGCTATAGATGAATATGTGCAGGCTATAGATATAAATAAACAAGATTACCATTCATATTATAAAGTTGCAAAGTTATTAAATAACTTAGAAAAAACAGATGAAGCAACACAAATGTTATTTAATTTATTGAATAAAAAGCCAGACTATTATGATGCAACAGCATTATTAGGAGAGATTTTAATAAACAAAGAGATGTATAAAGAAGCTGCTAATGTATATCAAGAGGCTCTAAGATATAATCCATTAAGTTTTGAAATGAATTATAATTTGGGTATAGTATATACAATGCTTAATGATTTTCAAAATGCAAAAATATATTATGAAAGAGCAGCAGAAATAAATTCAATTTCATACAATTCGAAATATTCTTTAGCAGAGATAGCATTAATATACAAAGAACTAGAAGAAGCGGAAAGACATTTTATGGAAGCAATAGAAGATGAAGAATTAGCGGCAGATAGTTATTATGAGCTTTCAAAAATTGCAATGATTAAAGGAGAAAAAGATAAGGCTATAAAATTTGCTAATATAGCAATAGATATAGATTCATCAAAAATAGTACCTAAGATAAAGAAAGATACTATCTTTATACCTATAATAGCAAGAATTTCTATACCATTTAATATTGAAAATATAGAAGAAAAAGAAAGTAAACTTACTAATAAAGAACTAAAGTCAAAAGAGCATTTAGAAGAAATGTTTGAAAAGACTAGAAACTTAGGATATGATGATATTAAGTTATTAAAAAGTTATAGAACAGAGAAGAATAAAGAGTATATAGACAAAAACGAAAATCAAAGAGAAATTTAATACATATTTTTAGAATATTTTCATAAAAATCTTAAAAATAAATATACTAATAAAAATAGCTATTGGTCAACCTAATTGTTAATATATATTAAAATAAAGTGATGCGCAGTTTGGGAGGACAGATATTTATATAGATAAGATAGATTAATTTTTATATATTTGAAAAGTTTATAATTAGTTTATATGATAAGTCCGACCAGCAAAGAACGGTATTTTAATATATATTAACAATTAGGTTGACCAGCAACTAAAATAAGTATATAGAAAGAGTGATTTTATGAGAAAAATTTTTGCAATAATTGGTGGAGACTTAAGAATAATAAAATTAGCCAAAATGCTAGCTTTAGATGGAAACCTAGTAAATGTTTATGGACTTGAAAAGGCAGAAGAGCTAATAGGAATAGAGAATATTGTTATGTGTGACAAACTATCAAGTGCATTAAATAATTCAGAAACTGTAATTGGTCCAATACCATTCTCAAGCAATGGAAAAGATATAAACACACCATTTAGTGATAAGCAAATAACAATTAAAGAACTGATGCATAATATAAATGCAAAAATTTTAATTGCAGGAAGTATACCTCCAGAAGTATATGAGCTAGTAAATGACGAATATATAGAAGTAATAGACATAATGAAAAGAGAAGAATTGGCAGTTTTAAATACAATATCAACTGCTGAAGGAACAATAGAAATAATGATTGCAAATACAAATAAAATAATACATGGAAGCAAAGTATTAATATTAGGATTTGGAAGAATAGGAAAAGTATTAGCAATGAAATTAGAAGGACTTTCAGCAGAAGTAACATGTGCGGCTAGAAAAGATGAAGACTTTGCATGGATAAAAGCATATGGACATAAAGAAATAAATATAAACACAATAGGTGAAAACTTATCAGAATACGATGTTATAATAAATACAGTTCCACATTTAATATTAACAGAAAAAAGATTACAATATGTAAAACAGGACTGTCTATTGATAGATTTAGCATCAAATCCTGGTGGGATAGATAAGAAAGCTGTTAAAGAAAGAAATTTAAAAATGATTTGGGCATTAGCGTTACCAGGAAAAGTAGCACCAATATCAACTGCAGAATTTATAAAAGAAACAGTTTATAATATTTTGAAAGAAATATATATATAATAACAAAAGAAAGGAAGAAAGAAAATGAATGAAATTTTACAAGCACTAGTTTTAGGAACAGTTCAAGGACTAACAGAATTATTACCAATATCAAGCTCTGCACATTTAAACTTAATACCATGGATATTTAACTGGAATATACCAGAAAGTTTTGATGTTGCACTACATTTTGGTACATTACTTGCAATAGTAATATTTTTCTTTAAAGATTGGCTAAAATTAATTAAAGGAGGATATAATCAAGTAGTAAAAAAAGAAAAAAGCTTTGAAGGAAAAATGTTTTGGTATTTAGTTGCAGCAACTATACCAGGTGGAGCAATAGGATTTTTGTTAGACCATTTTGTGGGAGACAGTCTAGGAAAGTATCCATTAGTTATAGCATCAGCACTAATTATAATGGGAATTATATTATATATAGTTGATAAAAAAGCACCTGCAAAAACTGACTATAAAAATATGACATTTAAACAGACATTTTTAATAGGATTTTCACAAGCGTTAGCATTTATACCAGGGGTTTCACGTTCAGGTGTAACTATGACTACAGGAAGAATAATGGGAGTAGATAGAGAATCAACAGCTAAATATACATTTTTATTATCTACACCAATTGTATTAGGAGCAACACTATACAAATTTAAAGACTTTGTATTTAACATACCATTCTTTGTAGGAATTTTAGCAAGTTTTATAGTTGGGCTTATAGTTATTAAATTTTTACTTAACTATCTAAAAAAAGGCAGTTTTAAGGTATTTGCAATATATAGAGTCATATTAGGATTATTTATAATTGGCTTATACATAATTAAATAAAAAATGAAATGGTTGATATATTTAGCTTAGCTTAATATATTAACCATTTTTGCTGTATAGGGAACACTATTATTTAATGGACTTTTGGTGATTTATATGATATAATACACATATAAAATCGCTACATTGCTTATAAATAGGTAATGTAG
>CANPFO010000030.1 GCA_947573555.1 uncultured Clostridium sp.
CAACTTCTATTTTTCATTCCAATCAAGCAATCTTTATTAATTTTAGGTACTATTAAGAAGAATTCCAAGAAACCAATTGTAATAAAATACTTAAACTTAAAAAATTAAACTATTGCAATTTAAAAACTTATATGGTAAAATGTTCAAGTAATAAAAATCGGAAACTAGGGAGGAATTATAAATGAATATAGTAAGAGGAATATTAACAGCAATATATTTTGTTATAGCCTTAATTATAATAGTATTAGCATTAACACAATCTAAAGACGATGCAGGTCTATCATCAACAATAACAGGATCTTCAACAAATAACTTCTATGAAAAGAATAAAGGAAGAACAAAAGAAGGAAAACAAAAAAGATTAATGATAGCATCATCAATAGTATTTGCTGTTTTAACAGTAGTATTAGGAATATTATATTTAGCATAAATGTTAAAAGGTGGTTTTTGTTATAAAAGACTACCTTTTTTATATAGAGGGATTTTAAATCTAGTATAATATCCCTTATTAAAAATAGAAAAGAGGAAAATATGATAGATAAACAAAATATTATTTTAGAATTTATGAAAGATGAGAACTATTCTCCAATGAAAGCTAAAGAAATAGCAATGATTTTAGGCGTTCCCAAAAAAGAATATAACAAATTTTCAGAAATTTTAAAATCTTTAGAAGAAGATTTTAAAATTGTAAAGAATAAGAAAAACAGATACAGATTAATTGGAGAGAATTATAAAGAAGGAATTTATAGAAAAAACCAAAAAGGATTTGGTTTTGTTAAAATAGAAAATCAAGAAGATGAAATATATATATCAAAAGAAAATTCTTTAAATGCTTTAAATGGAGATAAAGTATTAGTTGAAATAGTAGAAGAGAAAAATAAAATAAAAAACGCAGAGGGAAAAATTAAAAAGATTATAAAACGTGAAAGAGATACAGTAGTTGGTACATTCCAAAAGAGTGAGAATTTTGGTTTTGTGGTACCTGATGACAGAAGCTTTGGAACAGATATATTCATATCAAAAAATAATTTTGGTAAAGCTAGAAATGGTCACAAGGTATTAGTTCAAATAACAAAATATCCAGAAAGAGGTAAAAATGCAGAAGGAAATATTATTGAAGTCTTAGGAAGTCCAAATCAAGCAGGAGTAGATATGTTATCTTTAATTAAGGAATATAAATTACCATCAACATTTCCAGAACAAGTAGTAGAAGAAGCTAAAAAGTATGGCGACAAGATAGATGAAAAAGATATTCCAAATAGAATTGATTGTAGAGAGCACATAATTTTTACAATTGATGGAGAAGATGCAAAAGATTTAGACGATGCAGTAAGAGTTATTAAGTTAGAAAATGGAAATTATAGGTTAGATGTTCATATAGCAGATGTAAGTTACTATGTAAGAGAAGGAAGTTTATTAGATAAAGAAGCTCAAATAAGAGGGACAAGCATTTATATGCTAAATAGAGTTATACCAATGCTTCCAAGAGAATTATCAAATGGAATATGTAGTTTAAATGCAGGAGAAGATAGATTTACATTATCTTGCTCAATGGAAATTGATATCAAAGGAAAAACAGTTTCAGCAGAAGTATATAAAGGAATAATAAATGTAAAAGAAAGAATGAATTACCATGATGTACAAAAAATATTAGACAAATCAGATAAACAAGTTTTGAAAAAGTATGAAAAGCACATCGAAGCTTTCGAGTTAATGAAGGAGCTTGCATTAATATTAAAAAACAAAAGACTAGAACAAGGATATTTAAACTTAGACATTCCAGAAAGCAAAATTGAATTAGATAAAGAAGGATTTGCAATAAATGTTGGAAAGTATGAGACCAGTTTTAGTAATGAAATAATAGAACAATTTATGCTAAGTGCAAATGAAGCAATAGCTGAAAAATTCTATTGGCTAGAAGCACCATTTATTTACAGAGTGCATGAGGATCCTGATATAGACAGGGTAAATGATTTAAATAAATTTTTATTTAACTATGGATTAAAAATAAAAATTGCAAATGATAAAGTGTATCCAACAGAAGTATCAAAAATATTGCAAGAAATAAAAGGGAAAGAAGAAGAAAGAGTAATATCAACTTTAATATTAAGAACTTTAAAGTTAGCTAAATATGAATCAGAGAATAAGGGACACTTTGGAATTGCAAGTAAATATTATTGTCATTTCACATCTCCAATAAGAAGATATCCAGATTTATTTATCCATAGAGTAATATCAAAATATTTAGAAGAAAATTATGTAGTAGATGAAAACTTTATAGAAGAATTTAGAGAAAAAGCAGAGCAAAGAGCAGCTTCTTCATCAGAAAGAGAAAAAGTTGCTACAAAAGTCGAAAGAGACAGTGAAGACTTGAAAAAAGCAGAATTTATGCAAAATAAAATTGGAGAAGAGTATGAAGGAATTGTATCATCAGTTACTCAATTTGGAATATTTGTTGAACTTGAAAATACAGTTGAAGGACTAATTAGGTTCGAAAGTTTAGGCAATGATTATTTTATTTATGATGAGGAAAGGAAAAGATTAATAGGAGAAAGAACTAATAAAATTTATAAAATAGGAGATAAGGTCAAAATTAGAGTTATATCAGCAAATAAAATATTAAGGCAGATAGATTTTGAAATTATCTTATAAATACAATAATATTAGCAAAAATAACAACTATAATAGAAAAACAAATAACAGTTATTCCACCCGATTTATTATCTTGAGTATTAATTTCGTACCAACCATAAAAGCAAGTTTTTATTAAAATAAAAATAGTTACAGCAATAAAAGTAATGTGATAAAGAAAATTCATAATATATACCTTTCTGTGCCAGAGGGGGGGGGGGGGGGTGTGGGGGGGTGTTTTTTTTAAAAATTTGAAAAAAAGCACGCCCCCCCAGGGCCCACCAAGGGCCAAATAGTTTTGTTTTTAAAAAAAAAAATTAATATTTCTCCTTTTGGTTGGCCGGGGGGGGCGTATTTTTTTCAAATTTTTTTATTTTTCCTCTTGGTCACAAACGGGCACGCCCCTTCTGGCACCTTCTGGCACAATTTAGGTTTGAGTTAACAAAAATCCAGAGTCAATAACAGTACTAATTTCAACATTAAAAGTGGAATTTTTATAATTATATAACCATTTGTAATTGTCAAAGTCTGTTGCTGTTTTGAATTCAGAGAGTGAGTATACTCCAAAACCGTTGATATCACTACCAAATATAGTTGAAGTTTTATATAAATATTTAGTGAATTGTTCTTCTAAATAATTGTTGCAAGAATCAGATATAGATGATAATACATCAGGATTAAGATATTCAGAACCTTTTGTCATAGAGTATACTTTTCCAGAAAAATCAAATTTTATTTTTATATAAGGAGCTCCATTAATGATTTTTACATTGATTTTATGTGTGCTATTTGGTGTTAAGTAAATGTCAATTTTGGAGTTAGAATCTTGTGGATTTGGAATTGATATTAAAAAACTATCAACTTTTTTTCTTATGTTTAAGAAACATACTGTTTCTATTGCATTTAATTCACCTGCCAATTTATCATCTTTAAAAACAGCAAGACCTATGTTTTGTGATAATCTAGAGCCTTCTATTAGATTTTCATTAGATTTTATTGTTGAATCATCTGAAAATTCTGATTCTGATTTAGTTGACTCAAAAGATTGATTTGAATTAGACGAAGTTATACCGCCTAATATGGCATAGGGGGCGCAAGAGTTACATACTAATGCATTGAAAAAGTCACCAATGGTTGCATCACAAATATATCCTGTGTATTCGCTACTATGTGGGAATATATTATAGTATTTTGGAATTAGACTATCTAAAGTTGGAATAGAATTTTGAATGTAATATTTTGTATTACATTTACTAATGACAATGTTTGCAGAAGGTCGTACTTGAACTTCATTTATTAATGAGTAAATTTCATTAGATATTCCATCTTTGGCAAGTTCTTCTGAGAAGACGATAAGTTTGCAATGTGATAAATTAACTTTTCTTCCTAGATATGCATTCATTATATTTATTCCATTTGTTATTGAAGAGCAATCTACACTGTTAAATACAGGAGTTGTTTCTGCACCACTTTCACTACTTGAAGATGGTGCAATAAATTGAAATGTTACTTTCAATTTATTTGAGGTTGATTTATCAATTCCAATAGCTACAACAAATGCTAGGTTGTCTATATTAAGAGAGGTGTATGATGCTGAAAAACTAGCAATAAATATTATTATTAATATAAGAATAAAAATTTTGTTAAGTATATTACTAATTTTTTTCACCTACTTTCTTTTTCTTTAAGTTAGCTAAAATTAATATTGTTATTCCTAGAATATAACCTATAAGGATTCTAAGATATCTATAAATATCTGTTTCAAATAAATTCGAAATTGCATAATTTTTTGGAAGTAAAGCAATTCCAAATATAAGTATTGTAAAAATACTTAGTAAAGGTTTCATATCAGATAAATTAAACATTTTAGTAAAAATGTGTGTTGCGAATTTGCAACTTATGCTTAAATAGCAACAAAATGAGATAATCCAAATTAATAGAAATACAGATTCAAATCTTTGAAAAAATGAACCAAATTCTATATATCTAGCTGCTGAAAATAATGGCATTATTTCATCAGTTGTAATGAAAAATGAAAACATAAAAAGTAATGTGGATACACATAAAGCCATAAATGCACCAGTACAAATAACTGCGATTGTGGCAATTTTTTTTATTTTTTCTGGTTCTTTTAGCATCGGAGGTAAGAAATATAAATAACATATACCGCCAAAGGCACCAATATTTCTGAGTCCTAAGATAAATGTATTATAAAAGCCTTCTCCTAAAAGAGGATAAATTCTGCCAAAAGAAAAATTATCAAGGTTTCCAAAAAATAGTAGTATTGCACTTATTAAAACTAGGGGAAAAACTATTGATGCTGTATTTAATGTAGAAATAAATCCTAGTCTATTTGAAAGGCCAAGTGCAATAATAAACATTAATATAACAAATACGTAATTGGTTAATGGATAATAAACAACTGATAGACCTTCACAAAAGTTTCTTAGCATAAAACTAGAGCTAACTATAAAGTAAAATATAAAAAGACTACCAACAATATTTTTAAGAATATTACCACCTAAAAAGTTAGAAATATCTAAAAGGTCTAATCCAGGAAATCTTTTTATTAATTTACAAAATATTAGAATTATAAATAAAACAACTGCTGTAATATAAATAATATTTAGTAAACTAGCAGATTTTGTTTCGTTTATAAAAGTTCTAGGTAAAGAACTAGAAATGTAGGATACTACTATTGATAGTGTTAGCATAATTGCGCTTATTGTGCTAATTTTTTGCTTTGTCATTTTATATTTATACCTCCATATAATAATTGTATAAATGTATTTTATAGAATTTAAAAATTAAGACTATTGAGATTTCCATTTCATAGAGATATCATCTTGTTTTTTGTTTTTCTTTGTAGAAAGGAATTCTGACCTATATTCTCTTTTCCATATAGGAGGGAGTATAATACCAGTAGTTTTTAAATTTTCCATTATAGAATATGGAATAGAATAAGATATTCCAAAAGATTCCATATCACATATGATAGAAATGTAAACAAAAAGTCCAGTACCAATTCCTAGAAATCCAGCTGTATAACCTAAGAAAATAAATAAGAATCTGAATAATCTTAGATGAAAGCTAAATGTGTAATCTGGAATTGCAAATGAACTTAATGCAGTTATAGCAACTATTATAGTTAGTATAGGACTTACAATACCAGCGCTTACAGCTGCTTGACCTACTACTAAACCACCAACTATACCAATAGTTGAACCTATTGGTGAAGGAACTCTAAGACTTGCCTCTCTTATAATTTCAAAAGATATTTCCATTATTAAAATTTCAAAAATTACAGGAAATGGAACACTTTCTCTTGCTGCCAGAATTGAATAGAGCAATTCAGTGGGGAGAATTTCAATGTGGAAACTAGTTACTGAAACATATAACCCAGGTAAAAGAAGTGCAAAGAAAGCAGCAAGAATTCTAATTCCTCGTAAAAAATTAGAAAAAATGGTTTTTAAATTTCTGTCTTCAGGAGAAGTTAAAAAATCAATCATAATTGCTGGCAATATTAGTGCAAAAGGTGACCCATTTAATAGAACAACTACTCTTCCTTCTAAGATATGTTGAACTGCATTATCGGGTCTTTCTGTGGAAATAGCTCGTGGTAGCCCCAAAGAATTAGTATCACTTATTAGTTGTTCTAACTGCCCAATTGATAAAATAGAATCAACATCTAAATTGTTTATTCTATATTTAACTTCAGCTACTAAATCATTATTAGCTATGTTTTGCATATAACATACAGCACATTTTGTTTTTGTCATAGTTCCAACTTCTAAACTTTCTATAATTAAATTCTCATTGTTGGAAAAACGTCTTAGTAAAGAAGTATTAGTACGAATATTTTCAACAAATGCTTCGTGAGGGCCTTTTATTACAATTTCATTTTGAGGTTTGTCAATACTTCTTTGCTTGAATCCCTTAATATCAATATCAAAGGCAACATTAAGTGTATCAACAAAAAGAGTACAATTTCCAGAATTTACACCTGAAAATATATCATCAAAAGAATTACTTTTTTTAACATTATTTTGAGGGATTAAACAACTTTCTATATAAGTAGCTAAATCGAATTTTTTGATTTTCCTTACAGTTATATTGTTACTTACAGCTTCTGATATAATTCTATTTTGGTCACCATCAAAAAGATTATTTTTATTACGCATCATTAGAGGTTCTAAAACAAAGTCGTTTAAAGATTGTGAATCTACCATACCATCAATATAAAGTAATAATGCTTTATGCTGTTTTCCTCTTGCATTTAATATGAATTCACGCGTAACAATATCGCTATTAATTAATAGGTTATATCGCATTTTTATATAATCTAAATTAACATCTAGGCTATTAAAAACGCTTTCTTTTTTTTCAGTTACATTTTCATTGCTAGAGTCAAAATTAGAGTAATCACTTGATAGTATAAAATTATAGTTATTTTGAGGTGTATAGTTAAAGATGTTATTTATAATATTTTTTATTTTCATATTTACTCCATAATAAATCATTAGTTACTTGTACCTAATGCTTTATTACACATTAGGTTAAATCATTAGTAGTATTATCAAAAAATGAGAAAATATACTAGTTTTTAATAATAATAAATGTTATAATGAATTATACAAGTGAAAGTGGGGAAGGAAAATTGAAAAACAAATTAATATTTTTTATAAAAAGATTAGCAAAACTTTTAATATTAGCTATATGTTGTTTTTTAATTATAAATATATATAATGAATATTTTTGCGAAAATATTGTAAATAAGGTACAAAGGTTTTTGGACAATAGAATAGTATCTGAAGAAGATGAAAAAGCATCAGAAATTTTAGCTGCACAAGGCTTAATTACAAAAGAGGAAAAATATTTTTATAATCAATTAAATGAATATTCAAAAGTGATATATAATGCTATGGAATTGCATAAGGAAGAGATGAAATCTGGTGTTTATGAAATAAATGTAGGAACGAAATTTTCCGAGCTATATTTAGAAGAAAATGGAGAAGATTTAGTAGATGAATATTATCAAACTGCAATTGAGGCATATACTTATGATAATCCAGATGTTTTTTATATAGATTATTCTAAATTGTATTTGAATATAAAAACTACTACTATATTTAATAAAACAACATACAGATTTTTTATAAATTCAGGTGAAAAATCGAATTATTTAACAGAGGAATTTAATTCTAAAGAAAAGATAGATGCTAGTTTAAAAGAAATAGAAAGAGTAAGAGACTATTTTATTGAGAATAAAAAAATAGAACTATATGATAATGTAAAATTAATTCATGATTATTTAGTTGATACTATAAGCTATGATGAGACTCTTTTACAACCTAATATATATAATATATATGGTGCATTGGTAAATAAATTGTGTGTTTGTGAGGGATATGCAGAAGCATTTAAATATTTAGCAGATTCATTAAATATACCATGTATACTAGTAACAGGAGATGCTACTAGTTCAGATGGAACTATAGAAAAACACGCTTGGAACTATGTTCAACTTGGAGAAAATTGGTATGGAGTAGATTGCACGTGGGATGACCCTATTATAATAGGACCAGGTTTTTTAACAAATTCATCAAAATATAAATATTTTTTAAAAGGCCAAAAACAATTTAGTAAAAGCCATGTTGCAAGTGAGAAATTCGAAACAAGTGGAGTAGCGTTTGAACTTCCCAAATTGAGTATAGAGAAATATTAAAGGAGAAATAATTATGTCATTAAAAGATAAGATACCAAATAAAATTCCAAATTTATCAAATTTAGCTAGTTTGCAAAACATAACTAATTTATCAAAAATTATTCCAACAAAGATAAAAGTGTATGCTTTTGTTGGACCTTCAGGTACTGGAAAAAGTTATAGAGCTCAAATGGTGGCAAGTGAAAAAAATATAAGTTTTATAATTGATGATGGATTATTAATAAAAGATAACCAAGTAATTGCAGGAGAATCAGCTAAAAAAGCTCCAACAAAAATAGAGACAGTGAAAAAAGCATTATTTTATAAGGATGAAGATAAACAAGAGATTGTAAAGGCAATAAAAAAATATAAACCAGAAAAAATATTGCTATTAGGAACATCTGATGGTATGGTACAAAAAATTGCAGCTAATTTGGAATTACCAGAAATTTCTGAAACAGTTTATATATCAGATGTTGCTACACAAGAGGAAATGGAAACCGCTAGAAGAATTAGAGTAACAGAAGGAAAACATGTAATTCCAGTACCAACATTTGAAATTAAAAAGGATTTTTCAGGATATTTGCTTGATCCATTACAAATATTTAAAACAAAAGGAAGAGGTAACAAACCATATATATCTGAAAAGTCAATAATAAGACCAACATTTAGTTATTTAGGAAATTTTACAATTTCTGATACTGTGTTTAAACAAATTCTAGAATATCTGATATTAAAGACTCCTGGAATATATAAAGTGCAAAAAATAAGGGTAGATAATTTTGGTGAAGGTGTTAAACTATATATGGAAGTTACTATAGTTTATGGATTTAATTTAAGAGAAGGTATTAGTGAATTTAAAGAGAGAGCTAGGAAAGAAATTGAAAAATTAACTGCTATGAATGTTGAAGAATTTGAAGTAGTTGTGAAAAATATTTATGTACCTGGGGAGGATAAATAGTATGAAATTGTCAGAAAAATTGAAAGATGTTTTAAGAGTAATTGTAAATGCCGCTATATATTCATGGTGTAAAATATATTATAGAGCTGAAATATTAGGCACAGAAAATATTCCAAAAGATGAACCATTAATTTTTTGTGGAAATCATAGAACTTATTTAGATCCTCCTTTGATTGAAGTAACAGGGAAGAGAAGGATGAGATTTTTAGCTAAACAAGAGTTATATAATAATAAATTTTTATCTTTCTTAGGTTGGATATTTGATGCAATTCCTGTAAAAAGGGATGAAAAGGATGTATCTGCTATTAAGGAATCTTTGAAGGTTTTAAAAAATGGAGAGTGCTTGGCTTTATTTCCAGAGGGTACAAGAAATGGTATGGAAAAGGGAGAGAAAGTAAAGGATGGTGCTGCTTTTTTTGCGGTTAGAAGCGGAGCTAAAGTAATTCCATGTGGTATAAATGGTGGCACAAAAGAACATAGAAAAGTTACTATTAAATATGGTAAACCTTTAGATTTTAGTGAGTATAAAGGTAGTAAGGATAAAGATGTATTAGAGAAAGTTACAAATGAAATTATGGAAAATATTGTAGAACTTGCTAAATAAACTGATGATTTTTGTTGGTTGGACTATCATATATAATTGTACTGGTCATCCTAATTTGTAATATATATTAAAATAAAGTGATGCGCAGTTTGGGAGGACATTTATTTATACAGATTAGCCAGATTAACTTATACATATTTGAAAAGCTTATAACTAGCTCATATGACAAGTCCGACCAGCAAAGAACGGTATTTTAATATATATTACAAATTAGGATGACTAGTAACCAAAAATATTTAAAGTTAAAATTGGAAACATTGACAAAAAAGCGGTTTAGTAGTATAATTTTTAAGTTATAGAGAAAAAGTAATTTTTTAAATAAAAGGGGTAGTAAAAATGAATAACCAAAAAATAAGAAATATAGCAATAATAGCACACGTAGACCATGGAAAAACAACATTAGTAGATGCATTATTAAAACAAAGTAATGTATTTAGGGAAAATGAACAGGTACAAGAAAGAGTAATGGATTCTAATGATCAAGAAAAGGAAAGAGGAATTACAATACTTTCTAAAAATACATCTGTAATGCATGGAGATATAAAAATAAATATAGTAGATACACCAGGCCATGCTGATTTTGGAGGAGAAGTAGAAAGAGTTTTAAAAACAGTTGATGGTGTTGTTCTTTTAGTAGATGCATTTGAAGGGGCAATGCCTCAAACAAGAGAAGTTTTAAAGAAATCTTTAGGGTTAGGACTAAAACCAATAGTAGTAATAAATAAAATAGATAGACCAGGGGCAACACCAGAAAAAGTAGTTGACCAAGTTATAGAATTATTTATAGAGTTAAATGCAACAGATGAGCAATTAGACTTTCCAGTTGTATATGCATCAGCAAAAAATGGAATTGCAAAAATGGATCTAGCAGATGAAACTACAGATTTATCTTGTCTATTTGAAACTATAATAAATACAATACAAGCTCCAAAATGTGATATAGATGGAACTGCACAAATGTTAGTATCAAATATAGATTATGATGATTATGTAGGAAGAATAGGTGTAGGAAGAGTAGAAAGAGGAACATTTAAAGTAGGAATGCCTGTAAGTATTTGTGGTAAAGAAGATAAAATAACACAAGGAAGAATTACAAAACTATATACACATGTAGGATTAAAAAGAGTTGAAGTAGAGGAAGTTGGAGCAGGAGATATAATAGCATTTTCTGGAATTTCTGAAATAAATATAGGAGATACTGTATGTGATTTTGAACATCCAGAAAAAATACCATTTGTAGATAT
The DNA here is from genome assembly GCA_947573555.1 of uncultured Clostridium sp. GTDB lineage: Bacteria > Bacillota > Clostridia > TANB77 > CAG-508 > CAG-269. Next base: position 11,145 of record CANPFO010000030.1, read on the forward strand.
AGATGAACCAACAGTTTCTATGACATTTAGTGTAAATAATGGACCATTTGCAGGAAAAGAAGGACAATTTGTAACATCAAGACACATAAGAGATAGATTATATAAAGAACTAGAAAGAAATGTGTCATTAAGAGTAAAAGATGGAGAAACTCCAGATTCATTCGAAGTATCAGGAAGAGGAGAACTTCACTTATCAGTTTTAATAGAAACAATGAGAAGAGAAGGATTTGAACTTTTAGTATCTAGACCAAAGGTTATATATAAAGAAATAGATGGAGTAAAATGTGAACCAATAGAATTGTTAGTTGTTAATGTACCAGATGATTGTGTTGGAAATGTAATAGAAAAATTAGGTAGAAGAAAAGCTGAAATGATAAATATGGAACCAGCAGAAGCAGGACATACAAAAGTAGAATTTAGAATACCAGCAAGAGGAATAATTGGATATAGAACAGAATTCCTAACAGACACAAAAGGTGAAGGAACAATGAACCACATATTTGATTCTTATGAACCATATAAAGGAGATATACAATCTAGAGTTAGGGGAACAATAATAGCATTTGAAGCTGGAAAATCAATAACTTATGGATTATATAATGCACAAGATAAAGGAGATTTATTTATAGGAGCAGGTGTAGATGTATATGAAGGAATGATAGTTGGACTAAATTCAAGAGGAGAAGACTTAGCTATAAATGTATGTAAAGAAAAACACTTAACAAATACTAGAGCATCTGGTTCTGATGATGCATTAAGATTAGTTCCACCAATTCAAATGTCATTAGAAAAAGCAATAGAATTTATACAAGATGATGAGTTAGTAGAAATAACACCAAAAACTATAAGACTAAGAAAGAAAATACTTGACTCAAAAGAAAGAGAAAGAGCAAATAGAAATAAATGAGACAATTGGGACAGGTAAAATCTGTCTCATTTTATAAACAGAAAAATGTCGAATAATAGATGTATGTATAATAATCGACAAAAAACAACAATAAAATGAGACAGATTTTACCTGTCCCATTTGTCTCAGAGGTAGGAAAAATGAATAAAGAAGAATTAGAAAAAATAAAACAAAAAGCGTTAGAAGAACATATCCCTATAATAATGGATGATACATTAGATGTAATAGAGAAAGAACTTAAAGATAATCCACCTAAAAGAATATTAGAAATAGGAACAGCTGTTGGCTATTCTGCAATGTGCTTTTCCGAATTTTTAACTGAAAATGGTGAAATTCATACTATAGAAAGAGATTTAGATAGAATACAACAAGCAAAAATCAATATAAGAAGTGTAGGAGTAGAAGACAAAATAAAAATATATGAAGGTGATGCTGTAGAGATATTACCAACATTGACAGAAAGATATGATATGATATTTATAGATGCAGCTAAAGGAAAATATCCTTTTTTCTTAAAAGAAGCACTAAGAATGATTAATACAAACGGAGTGATATTTGCAGATAATATTTTATATAAAGGTTATGTAATGAGTGATTATAATAAGCATAAACAAAGGACGGCTGTGAGAAATTTAAGAGAGTATATAAAAGAGGTATCAGAAAATCCAAATTTAGAGACAAAGATATTAGAAGTAGGAGATGGACTAGCAATAAGCAAAATTAAATAATTAAAATAAAACACACCAATTATAATTGGTGTGTTTTTTAAGGTAAAGCATATATTAATCTGCTAAAACTTATTTTTAATAAAGGATACTAAATGGATCAATGGCTTTTTCTAAGCCAATAAAATCTTCAGTAAATTCTTCATTTTCAGTTACTATATACTGGTATCCATCAATATTTATTTTTGGACGATTAAGTTCAATATGTTCTGGATACCGGCCTTTGTCGTGAAAATAGTGCATAGAAGTCTCATATTCTACTCTAGTATGAGTTGCCATAGTTCTAATTTGAATTTCAAATGGCAGACCATATAAAGATGAGCTGTAAGCTATATGTAAAGATTGGTAAGAATGTTTCTTCGGTGTTTTATAATAATCTTTAACTTTAACTTTTAGCCCATTAGGAATATAGGCTTCTTCATCAGTAGGAATTATAACTTCAGGATATTTTTCAGGATTAAATCCTAAATCTATTAAAGGTTCTGCATTGATAGGTAAATATCCTTTCTTTACTGTAAAGAAATAATTTACTTCATTTAAAACTTTGTAACACATAGAAATTGTATCATGAGTATCTGTTTCTCCCAAAAGTAAAATTAGCCTAATACCAATTTCGTCGCAAATTCGTTCTAATGAAAATTTTCTTTTTGCATTTTCAGATGTAGCATTTAGGCTTTCGTTAATAAAAAGACGAATTTTTTTATTAAACTTTATGTATCCCTTTTTTCTACGTTGAAATACAATAGAGAAATTATACCCGTTTTTCCTTTTCCAACTCTTTATGTGTGTCATAAATTGGGAAAAGTCGCGTTTTATCGGAATGATATTTTGTGACTTGTAAATATTTTGATATTCAGATAACTTGTTTGCGTAGTCTATGTTGTAATCTAAATTAGTACTACGTAAAGCTTTTTGATAATTCCGGTCAGCGGTTGTAAGTGAGGTCATTTTTTTAGGACATAAATATGGATTTATATCTGGGAAATAGCCTCTAATCTTTGCAGTACTATTATTCATTGTTTTAAAGCCTCCTTTATGAATTTTTATGTAAATAAACAACTATTAATAAGTATATCACGAAATTAATAATAATGCAATATATTGACAACAAAAGAAAACGCATATATAATAAATGAGACAAAAGGGACAGGCAAAATTTGTCTCATAGATAGTGTCGAAAAAAGTATGATTAATGCACAAATGCAAAAAACGACAATATTAGATATAAAAGATGAGACAAATTTTGCCTGTCCCTTTTGTCTCAGAAAAGAGGGAAAAAATGAAAAAAATAGAATTATTGGCTCCTGCTGGTTCGTTTGAAAAGGCAAAGACAGCTTTTAAATATGGAGCAGATGCAGTTTATTGTGGGACATCTTCATTGTCATTGAGGACAAGAGCAGATATGCAAAATGATGATTTAGTAAAAACAATAGAATATGCTCATAGTATAGGGAAGAAAGTTCATGTAACATTGAATATATTTGCTTGGGATGAGAAATATGAAGAAATAATAGAGATGGCAAAAATATTGAATAGGGTAAAACCAGATGCAATTATAGCAGCAGATGGAGGAATTATAGATACCTTGAAACAATATGCACCAGATGTTCCAATACATATAAGTACTCAAGCTAATATTGTAAGTTTGAGAGATTGCAATTTTTGGTATAAAAATGGTGCAAAAAGAGTAATAATGGCAAGAGAGATTAATAAAAATCAATTAAAATATATAATGGAAAATAAGCCAAGTGATTTAGAAGTAGAAATGTTTGGACATGGTTCAATATGTTTTGCTTTTTCAGGAAGATGCTTTTTGAGTGACTTTTTATGTGGAAGAAGTGCAAATCTTGGTGATTGTGCACAAAGTTGCAGATGGTCATATAATTTGTATGCAGAAGAGAAAAATAATCCAGGTCAACTTATGCCAATAGAAGAAAGCGAATATGGTACAAGTATATTTTCTTCAAAAGATTTATGTTTGATAAAAGAGATTCCAGAAATAATTGATATGGGAATAGATAGTTTAAAGATAGAGGGAAGATTAAAAACAGAGTACTATATTGCTAGTGTAATTAATGTTTATAGAAATGCGATAGATGATTACATGAAAAATCCTAATAATTATGATTATACAAAATATTTTAAAGAGATAGAAAAAGCAAAGACTAGAGAATTTACTACTTTTTATTTTAATGATAGAGAGAATAAGGATATTCAGGATTTTAGTGGAAGACAATATAATGATAAATATGAATTTGGTGGAAAAATACTAGAGTATAAAAATGAAAAGTCTACAATAGAAATAAAGAATAGGTTAAATGTTGGAGATATAATGGAGATAATTATTCCGAATAGATTAGAACCAGAAATATTTACTTTAGATAGATTATGGGATTATGATACTGAAGATGAAATTGATAGTGTAAGTCCAGGGGTAAAAGGTCAAAAAGTGTTTATGAAATTACCAATTAAGTGTGAAGCTGGATGGATATTGAGAAGGAAAAAAGAAAGCTAAAATATGTAATATAGAAATTATTAATGAAAAAATTAATGGAATTATAGGAAATAGTTATATTGTAATTATTTCCTATTTTTTATAATAGGAAGTTTGTAAAGTTTTCTTATAATATAAAAAAGCCCCGAAGGGCTATAGCATAAAACTGCTATTTGGGTTAAAATTTCACACTGAGATATTTAGTTAAAACAAATAGAACTGTAAAAATTATTAATGTTTGTTTTTATTCTTCTGAATTTTCTTCTAATAATATATCAAGAATTTTTGGATATATTTTAGAAGCATTTTCATTCCAGTTGTCTACAATTTTTTTTGCTCTATCACGAGAACCTGCAAAAGTTCTTACTTCAAAAATTGTTTCATTTTTTTCTATGACTTTACACTTTAAAATATAATCATTTTCGCTTCTAGGTATAAATTCAGCTATAATGGAAGTCTCATCAGTAATAGATGGAAATTCTTCTTTAAAAACATTATCAGCTTTTAATTTTAATATTCCTGGTAGTACATCAATTGTAAGCGATAGTGCACTTTGACCTTCACTTGTTATTCTTAGTACAGATTCTTCTTCTTCATCTTTTGTGAATATTCCTACTAGCCTTGAATTTAATAAATCAGTTAATACTTCTTTAAAGTAGAAGTAATTAACATTATTTATAGAAGAAATAATTTTATATAGATTCCCTTCAGTAAGACCATTAGGTCTTTGAGTTAATGTATATAATATTAAAACTTTATTTTCAGCCAAAGCAGTAGTATTATCTGAACTAGACATTTTTTAACACTCCTTTCGCTATCATCACCATAAGTTATAAATTTCATTAATTTTTGGAATTATATCATATAAAACATAAAAAGTAAAATGTTTTTTTAAAAAAATATTTTAAAATATAACTAAAAGTAGTATAATATATGTTATAAAATAGTAAAAAAAAATTAAGAAAGAGATGTGATAAAATGAAAAAAGGAAAAGTAGTTCTTGTAGGAACAGGATTTGTAGGAATGAGTATGGCTTATTCAATGTTAAATAGGGGTGGAGTTAATGAATTGATATTAATTGATATTGACAAAGAGAAAACGAAAGGTGAAGAAATGGACTTATCACATGGTCTACCATTTGCGCCTCAAAGAATGATAATAAAATCAGGAGATTATGATGAATGCAAGGATGCTGAAGTAGTCGTAATAACAGCAGGAATAGCACAAAAACCAGGTCAAACAAGATTGGAATTAGCAGAGACTAATACAAAAATAATGAAAAGCATAACACAAAGTATAATGGCAAGTGGATTTAATGGAGTGATAATTGTAGCAAGTAATCCAGTAGACTTAATGACATATGTTGTTGCAAAAGTTTCAGGACTTCCAAAAAATCAAGTATTTGGTTCAGGAACAGTTTTAGATACAGCAAGATTACGTTATATAATGTCAGAATATTTACAAGTTTCTAGTAAGAATATACATGCATATATAATGGGAGAACATGGAGATTCATCTTTTGTACCATGGAATCATGCTTATGTTGGCTGTAAAAATATAGAGAATGTTATGAGAGATGAGAATCATCCAATGGAAGATTTAGAGAAAATACATCAAGAGGTTGTAAATGCAGCATATGAGATAATTGAAAAGAAAAAAGCAACATATTATGGAATAGGAGTGGCTTTAGCTAGAATAGTAAAATCAGTGCTAGATAATGATAATTCAATATTGACAGTTTCTACTTATTTAAAAGATGGCCAATATGGTCAAGATGATATTTATATAGGTGTGCCTGCAATAATTAATAATAAAGGTGTAAGAGAATTGTTGACTCTTGAATTGACAAAAGAAGAGCAGATTAAGCTTAATAATAGTTGTGGAATTATTAAAGAGATGAGAGAACAATCAATAGATAAAATTATTGAAGAATAGTATTGTGGTATACATTAGAATATCAATATCTTTCGTATTATGAAACTAGTAATTGTTTAGGTGTTTTGATAATTATTAAGTTTATCAAGCAATAGGGAATATAGTAAATTTTAATTATACTATATTCTCTATATTTTGTTTTAATTCATAGTCTTATTTAAAATAATAGAATATCTAAATGGCTATAATATTTTTTTATTAAATATAAATTAATTATGAATTATAACCATATTCTTTACAAATAGAAAATATTTTCCAAAAACTTGTTGACATACGGAACAAAGCGTTGTATAATATAAAAGCATGAACTAAGCGATGAAATTGAATGTGGCTACATTCTTACGGAAAATTAAGAATGGAGGGAACTTCAATGGAGTATGTCATGGCAAAGACCAGGCGGTAAGAAAAAACACTTATCCCAGAATTATCATGCATATTTTGGGTTTTAATAAAAGGTGATTTCAAAACACCAGAGTGCGTTTTAACTTGCCAATGGATAATATTTTTTTTAAGGAGGGAAAATTACAATGGCAAACACAACAGTTGTAACAAGTGAAAAAATTAGAATAAGATTAAAAGCTTATGACCATGTAGTTTTAGATCAGTCTGCTGAAAAGATAGTAGAAACAGCTAAAAAAACAGGAGCAAAAGTTTCAGGTCCTATTCCATTACCAACACAAAAAGAAGTGGTAACAATATTACGTTCTCCACACAAATACAAAGATTCAAGAGAACAATTTGAAATGAGAACACATAAAAGAGTTATTGACATTCTTTATCCAACACAAAAAACAGTTGATAGTCTAATGAAATTAGAATTACCAGCAGGTGTTGATATTGAAATTAAGTTATAAGTTAGTAAAAACGACTGAAAGGAGTTTGAACGCTACTTATAACTTATACAACTGAACGAATAGTGAAGTTGTAATCAATAAGTAAGTTAACAAGAATGTATAATTTGCACAATTGAGCGAAGCAAAATTGTGAATATTAAACAAATTGATGCTGTAAACAACAGCCACAGCAACCAAGCTGACATAAAATTGTCAGCCAATAGTTAGGAGGAAAATAAAAATGAAAAAAGGAATAATTGGAAGAAAAGTTGGAATGACACAAATATTTGATGAAAACGGAAACGTAATTCCAGTAACAGTTATAGAAGCTGGACCATGTGTAGTATCACAAGTAAAAACAGTAGAAACTGATGGATATGATGCTGTACAATTAGGATTTGGCGAAATAAAAGATAAACATATAAACAAACCAGAAAAAGGACATTTTGCAAAAGCAGGTCTTGAAGCTAAAAAACACTTGAGAGAATTCAGATTAGAATCAGTTGAAGGTGTAAAAGTAGGAGACGAAGTAAAAGCAGATGCATTTGTAGCTGGAGAAAAAGTAGATGTTCAAGGAACATCAAAAGGAAAAGGATTCCAAGGTGTTATTAAAAGACATGGACAACATAGAGGACCAATGGGACATGGTTCTATGTATCATAGAAGACCAGGTTCAATGGGATCTACATCAAC
>CANPFO010000031.1 GCA_947573555.1 uncultured Clostridium sp.
TCTATTTTTCATTCCAATCAAGCATTACCATATATATTTTATATAATAAGGGGTTTGGCAATATGTATAAAAAAGGGGGATAGAGGATTAACCAATTGTACAAAGTGCCTTATTTCTATGGATGTTAAAGCTCGTCTTCTTATCCCCTTTATCTTAAATTAACAAGATTAAGGAGTGTCCCCTAGTCCCTATTTGCAAGGATTTTAAGGAACGTCTATCTTTCCCTTTTCTTGCCCTCTTGAAAAATAGGTAAAACTAGTGTAGAATATATAAACGAAAGGTTGTGATTTTAATGAAAGTAATATTAAAAGCAGATATAAAAGGGGTAGGAAAGAAGGATGATGTAATAAATGCATCTGATGGATATGTAAGAAATTTCCTATTTCCTAAAAATTTAGCAGTTGAAGCAAATTCAGATAATTTGAGTAAATTGAAGGCAAAGCAGGACTCGAATGCATTTAAGAAGTCACAAGAGAAAGAGGAAGCTCAAAAAATAGCAGATAAGTTATCTAAAATAATATTAAAAATTAAAGTGAAGTCAGGGGCAAATGGAAAAATTTTTGGTGGGGTTTCTTCAAAGGAGATAGCAGAAAATTTGGATTGTCAATATCAGATAAAAATTGATAAAAAGAAGATTGATTTAAAAGATACAATAAAAACATTAGGAGTATTTAATGTAGAGATAAAGCTATTCGAAGGTGTAATAGGAAAAGTTAAAGTAGATGTAATATCTCAATAGGACAGTTTTTTGGAGGGGTAATATATGGAATTAGGAAAAGTGCCACCACATGATATAGAGGCTGAGCAAGCAGTAATAGGTAGTATGCTTACAGATAAAGAAGCTGTGTCAAGTAGTATTGAAGTTTTGAAAGAACAAGATTTTTATAGAGAAGATAATAGACTTATATATTCAGCTATGCTAAATTTATATAATAGAGCTGAGCCTATTGATTTAATAACTGTAAAATCAGAGCTAGAATCAATGGGAAAATTTGAGCAAGTTGGAGGCTTTGAATATTTGGCTGAATTACCAGAAAAGGTTCCAACAACAGCTAATGCTTCTAAATATATAAAAATCGTAGAGGAAAAATCTATACTACGAAATTTAATAAAGACTGCTAATGAGATAGTGGAATTAGGTTATGATCCAACAGAAGAAGTTGAAAATATAATGGAAGGTGCAGAAAAAAAGATTTTTAATCTAATGCAAGATAAAAATCAAAAAGGTTATGTGCCTATAAAAGATATTTTAGTAGAAAGCTTTACTCAGCTTGAAGAGTTGTATAACAGAAAACAGCATATTACAGGTGTTCCAACAGGATTTACAGACTTAGATTATAGAACTGCAGGATTACACGGTTCTGAGTTTATATTAATAGCAGCTAGACCAGCTATGGGAAAATCAGCTTTTGCGTTAAATATAGCAGCAAATGCTGCATTAAGAGGAAAAACACCAGTTGCAATATTTAGCTTAGAGATGTCTAAAGAGCAGATGGTTAATAGAATTTTATGTAGTGAAGCAATGGTTGACAGTAATAAAGTAAGGACTGGAAAATTGGAAGATGAAGACTGGACTAAATTAGCTGAAGCTATAGGACCTTTATCAGAGGCTGGAATATATGTGGATGATACTCCTGGAATATCAGTGATGGAAATAAGAGCAAAGTGCAGAAAATTGAAATTAGAAAAAGATATAGGATTAATTGTAATAGACTATTTACAATTAATACAGGGTAGTAACAGAACTAGAGGAGGAAGCAGAGAACAAGAGATTGCTGAGATAAGTAGGTCATTAAAGATTTTAGCTAAAGAGTTGAATGTGCCAGTTATAGCTCTTTCACAATTATCTAGAGCTGTAGAGCAAAGACCAGACCATAGGCCAATGTTATCAGATTTACGTGAATCTGGGTCAATAGAACAAGATGCTGATATTGTTATGTTTTTATATAGAGATGATTATTATAATGAAGATAGTGAGAAGAAAAATATAGCTGAGGTAATTATTGCTAAGCATAGAGGAGGGTCTACTGGAACTGTTGACTTGATGTGGCTTGGAAGCTATACAAAGTTTGTTAACCTTGAGAGAAGATTTGATGATTAAAAGGAATGAATAATGAGAGAAAAAGTTTTAAATACAATAAAGAGATACAATTTAATTGAAAATGGAGATAAAATTGTTTTAGGTGTTTCTGGAGGACCAGATTCTATTTGTATGCTAAATATTTTAAATGACATAAGAAACGACAGAAAGTTACAAAGAGAATTTGATATAATAGTAGCACATGTTAATCATTTAATAAGAGAAGAAGCAATAGAAGATGAGGATTTTGTTAGAAAATTCTGTGAAAAAATAAATGTACAATTTTATTCAAAGAGTATAGATGTTCAAAAATTGGCAAATAATAATAAAATAGGTACAGAAGAAGCAGGAAGAAATGCAAGATACGAATTTTTTGATGAAATTTTAGAAATTACTAATTCAAATAAAATTGCAATAGCTCATAACAAGAATGATAAGGTAGAAACAATTATTATGAATGTTTTAAGAGGTAGCGGAACAACAGGTTTAAAGGGGATAGAACCTATAAAACAAGGAAAATATATAAGACCTCTTATAGAATGTGAAAGAATAGAAATTGAGCAATATTGTAAAGATAATGATATACAAGCTAGAATTGATAGAACTAATTTTGAAAACATATACACAAGAAATAAAATAAGAAATGTAATAATTCCGTATATAAAAGAAGAATTTAATCCTAATATTATAGAAACATTAGATAGATTATCAGATTTAGTAAAAGACGATAGTGATTACTTAGAAAAAATTGCTGAAAAAGAATATAAAAATATAATTGTAGAAGAAAATAAAAAAGAATTTGTTATGGATTTAAAAGGATTTAACAGACAAGAAAAGGTTATAAAATCAAGAATATTATTACATACTATATCAAGACTTTTAGGAACTACAAAAGGAATTGAAAAAATACATATAGAAGATGTAATAAAACTATGTGATAATAATATAGGAAATAAATTTTTAACTCCAAATAAAAATATAAAAATATTAGTAAAAAATCGTAAAATTTATTTTTATAATCAAAATTGAGTATCCGTAAAGGTTTGAAATGTGCTCATTTGTTGTAATAAAAAAGTAATAAAAAAAAAGTTGAAAAATAAAAATATATATGTTATAAAGCTTGTTAGTTAAGTTTAAGTTGTGTATGACAATCAGCGAAGATAAACTTCGCAAAAGGAGGTATTAATTTGAAAAACGGCATTAAAACATTGGCGATGTGGCTAATAATAGGGGTAATATTTATAGTATTATTGTCATCAATAATGACAAATTCAAATACTAAATTAAAATATTCAGAATTAATTACTAAAATAAATGAGGGGAAAGTTGAATCTATAGTAATAGATTCAAAAGGTGATTCTGCAACAGTAGAATTATCTGATGATAAAGTAAAGAAACAAGTAAATATTCCTAGTATGGATAGCTTTATGAACTATACAGAAGATTTCATAAAAAATGGATCTTTTACATTAGAAGAAAGTTCAGAATCAGTAATATCAATAATTATAGGATTATTAACACCATTTGGAATTTTGATTATTTTCTTTATATTCTGGTTTTTTATGATGGGAGGAGCTTCAAATAATCAGAGCGGAGCAAAATCTATGTCATTTGGTAAGAGCAAAGCAAGAATGATGACACCAGCAGATAGAAATAAAATTACATTTGAAGATGTTGCAGGTGTTGATGAGGAAAAAGAAGAATTACAAGAAATAGTAGAATTTTTGAAGAATCCAAAGAAATTTACAGACATGGGAGCTAGAATACCAAAAGGTGTTTTATTAGTAGGGCAACCAGGAACAGGTAAAACATTATTAGCAAAAGCTGTAGCAGGAGAAGCGGGAGTACCATTTTTTATAATAAGTGGTTCAGATTTTGTAGAAATGTTTGTAGGTGTTGGAGCATCAAGAGTTAGAGACTTATTTGAGCAAGCTAAGAAAAATGCACCATGTATTATATTTATAGATGAAATTGATGCAGTTGGACGTCAAAGAGGAGCTGGACTTGGTGGAGGACACGATGAAAGAGAACAAACATTAAATCAATTATTAGTTGAAATGGACGGATTCTCAGATAACGAAGGCGTTATTGTACTAGCAGCAACTAATAGACCAGACGTATTAGATAAAGCATTACTAAGAGCAGGTAGATTTGATAGACAAATAGTAGTTGGAGCACCAGATGTTAAAGCAAGAGAGCAAATATTAGAAGTACATTCTAGAAAGAAAAGATTAGCAGATGATGTAGACTTAAAAGTAATTGCAAAAAACACATCAGGATTTGCAGGAGCAGACTTAGAAAATGTGCTAAATGAAGCAGCACTTTTAGCAGCAAGAAGAAACTTAAATGAAATAGGAATGAAAGAAATAGAAGATGCTATGGTTAAAGTAACTATGGGACCTGAAAAGAAAACAAGAGTTAGAAGCGAAAAAGAAAACAGACTAGTAGCATATCATGAAGCAGGTCACGCAGTTGTAAGTCATTATTTAGAAACACAAGACCCTGTACATCAAATATCAATAGTACCAAGAGGTATGGCGGGTGGTTATACAATGTATAGACCAACAGAAGACAAATCATTTATGTCAAAAACAGAAATGGAAGAAAATATAGTATCACTTTTAGGTGGTAGAGTTGCAGAAGCCCTAATATTAAATGACATCTCTACAGGAGCAAGTAATGATATAGAAAGAGCAACTAAAATAGCAAGAAGTATGGTAACAAAATATGGAATGAGCGAAAGAATAGGAACTTTAATGCTAGGACAAAATCAAGAAGAAGTATTTTTAGGAAGAGACTTTGCACAAGCAAAAGAATATTCAGAAGAAACAGCAGCAGTTATAGATGAAGAAACAAAAAATATTGTAGATAAAGGCTATAACAGAGCTAAACAAATTCTTTCAGACCACGTAGAAAAGTTACATGCAGTTGCAGAAATTTTACTTGAAAAAGAAAAAATTGAATCTGAAGAATTTGAAAAGATATTCTCAGAATGAGACATTTGGGACAGGTAAAATCTGTCTCATTTTTGTTGCCAACTTTTGTCGAATTTTAGAAATAGAGTACAAAAAATCATTTGCAACCATAGGAGCATATTCAGGCAATGGAAATGTTTCTGTCTATAGTAAAAAAGCAAGGAAATGCGAAGTTCGCATTTCCTTGTTTAGTATATTATGGTTGCTCGACTAAGTCTTGCCAGTATTTTTTAGGCATAAATTGCATTTGACACCTTTTATTTGTTCTTTCATTAATAGTAACAGATTTAAAAAATGTTTTCCAAAGTTCTTGATACAGTTTTTCTTGTTCAGAAAATTTGGGCAATTGAAATATTGGTAAATCTCTTATTTCATAAGTTGTACAGTTATACATAAATCCGATATTTCTGTTTTTATCGTGAATTATAAAATTTTGAGTAGGTAATCTTTTTATAAAATGTTGACCTAATGGCTCAATAATATTATTGTCTGGATGTATTGAACTATAAAATATATTATTGCCAATATCAGCAAAACGTAGTAAGCCTTTAAATCTATGACATTCTCCATAAACTTTCTTTTTTATAGAAAGAACTTTATATACGTAAGGCAGAGTAAGCATAGTATTGATTTTAGGTCCTATTTCAAAACCATTACATAAATATTTTAAGATATTTATTTCTATATTTTCTTCATCACATAAAAAAGCATAAAAGCTATTATACAATGCATCATAACAGATATTTTTTTCGATTCCATTAAAAACTCTTTCAGATTTTTTATAGTCTGAAGATATAAGTACAATATCGTCTAAGAAATTGTCAAAATATGTTTGTTCTTTTTGAATTCGATTAGGCAAAGTTTTAGTAGTATAACAGTCAAAAACAATTGTTAGTAATCCCTCAAATGTTCCATCATAAAGATAAGTTTTATTTATAAGTTTCCAGTTAGACATTTTATTTTATCCTCCCTTGTTGGTAATAGATTATCGAATAGAGAAAGTTGCCTAAAATTTTGAGTTGAAACAGTTAATCTTTCTTGTGATAATAAATTTGTCTCAATAAATGAAGGATTCATTTTATAAACTTTATCATAGTATTTGCCCTTACAAGTAATAAAAAATTGAGCTCTTTTTAAAATAACACCTAAACCTTTTAACATATTAAAATCTAAATGGAAATTTCTTCTTGCGGTAATAATCTTCTTAGCAGATATTACACCTATTCCAGGGATTTTTAGTAATGTGTAATATGTTGCAGTATTTATTTCAATTGGAAATTTGTCTAAATTCCTTATAGCCCATTCACATTTAGGATCTAGGAGAGTATTAAAATTTGGATGTGATTCATTTAGTAATTCATCTGCATTAAATCCATAATATCTTAGTAGCCAATCTGCTTGATATAATCTATTTTCTCTTAAAAGTGGTGGTTTTTCTAATGTTGGTAAATTATTATCTTTATTAACAGAAACATAAGCAGAATAATATACTCTTTTTAAACTTAATTTTTTATATAAATTTTCAGATAGCTTTAATATCTTTAAGTCGCTTTCAGGAGTGGCTCCAACAATTAGTTGAGTTGTTTGACCTGCTGGTACAAAATTAGTTTTGAATTTAGATTTATCGATTTTTTTAATTTTTATATTATTTGAAATATAACTCATAGGGTCTAAGATGTCAGTTTTTTCCTTTTGTGGAGCAAGTAATTTTAAGCTATTACTAGAAGGCAATTCAATATTAATACTCATACGGTCTACTAAGCTACCTAATATGTCAATTAATTCCTTACTACATCCAGGAATTGTTTTACAATGAATATATCCATTAAAATGATATTGTTTCCTTAAAATAGTGATTGTTTGAATTAGCATTTCCATAGTATAGTTAGGTGATTTTATTACTGCAGAGCTTAAGAATAAACCTTCTATATAATTTCTTTTATAAAAATTAATTGTTAAATCTGCAACTTCTTTTGGTGTAAATGTAGCTCTTTTTACAGAGTTAGAGCATCTGTTTATACAATATTTGCAGTCATACATACAACAATTAGAAAGCAAAATTTTTAGTAATGAAATACATCTACCATCAGCTCCCCAAGTATGACAAATTCCAGAATAACTTCCATTCCCAATGCCGTTATTTGTATTTCTTCTATTACTACCACTTGAACTGCAAGATGCGTCATACTTTGCAGCATCTGATAGTATTTTTAATTTTTCTAATGTATCCATGATATCCTCCAAAAATTTGTTTGATTATATCATGAATATTTATACATGTCAAATGTTTGTTTGGAAAAAATAGTACAAACTAACCAGTGATTAATTTGTACCAAATTTTTCTCTTTAAAAATTTTAAAAAGATTGATGTGTTTCCACTAGAGAATGTGGACTTATTAAGTAAAAAAGCATGGTCCTTATTTATATAAAGATAAAAAAAAGTGTCTGTTTCAAAAACTTTATATAAGTTCCAATATTTTAATATATAACAATCTTTGCCGTCAAAGATTGTAAAATTTTTTTCGTAAAAAGTGAAAGTAAATTCTTTTTCCTTTTCAAATTTTTCGGTTTTTAATTCTTTTTCTACTTTCTTTATAGGGTAAAAAAATCTATGAAAACAGAAAAATGCTATTACAATTAATAATAAAATAGCAGTGGAAAAATTTGAGTATTTTAAATTCATTATAGTACAAAAAAGTAATAATAATATAGTAAGTATAGTGGCAAATTGATAGTTATGCCCATATTTTTTTTGGTGAAATTGTAAATATTCATTGTATGCTTTTTTAGTATATTTTGTTTTATTTTTAAATAATATTTTCATTTTTAAAATTCCTATTCATTATTTTTTTCTATTATAACATATAATTTGTAAAATTAATATATCTTAACTAGGGTAATTTCATTAAATATTGAAAAATTGTTACAGTTTAGGTGGCAATAGACACTCCTAAAGGATAAATATTCTTTTCCTGTATTCTAACTTAGCAGTATTGATAAAATTATAATTTTGTGATATATTTACATAAGAATTAGGGGGAATTATAATGGAATTAGACGAAAAACTTATAATAAAAGATAAAATACATATTAGTTATATAGTTGAGTGTATCATACTTTTTCTATTTACAATTGCTTTATTTATTGAATATTTTAATAAAAATGAAGAAAAAAGTGTTGCCATACTATTTTTAGGAATATTATTTGGAATTATAGTTATTAGTTGTATTATATGTCTTACATTCAAAAGATCTTATTTTAAAGTTGACTCAATGGGAATACATTTTAGAGACATAGAATATAAAAAGAAAGTATTTATAGATTGGAGTAAAATAGATGCTATTATAATTATTGACAAAGTTTTAACAATAAATAAAAATAATAAACAAATTCAAGAACACGAGTTAAATGCAAAATCTATAAGTAATTTAGACCAATTTAAGGAGTTAACACAAGAAGAGAATGAAGGTGAAGCTGAATGGTTAGAAAATGGTATATATATAGTAACTAAAAAAGTAAATAATATTAATTCAGAAATTTACTCAATTAGTTTTAAGATAGATGATAATTATGAAGAAATAATTAAAAGAATATGGATTAACAATATATAATAATTTGAATTAATTTAGATAAATGATGACTGAACTGTAACAATTTGACAAAAATTTATAATTCTGACTTAAATAAACTATTGACAACATAGTACATAATAATGTATAATGTGTAACGTATATAGGGTAAGGGCAAAACTTGATTTGCTCTATGAATAATTAATCCCACATACATTTATGTATGACTGGAAGGGGGGAATATAAATGTCAGAAATCAAAGTTAATAATGGAAATATAGAAGATGCCTTAAAAAGGTTTAAAAGACAATGTGCACGTAATGGAGTTTTACAAGAAGTTCGTAAAAGAGAACATTATGAAAAACCAAGTGTAAAAAGAAAGAAAAAATCAGAGGCAGCAAGAAAAAGAAAATTTTAATTAAATATAAGAAAGTGGGAGTTTTTTGAAAATTTATTCTTGGACATCCACTTTTTTTATATTATAGGAAAGTTCTTTAAACTTCCTATAATATAAAACACATTTTTGTTCTTGGTATAATCACTTGTAGATAGTATGATAACCGAATTTTAGGATATAATATAAATACAAAGAAATAACCAAGTGAAAGGGTGATATTGGTGAAATATAAAGAAGTAAACATTAAACAAGGAATAAAACTTCATACAATAAATACAGACAAATTCAAAACAAATTTAATATCTGTAATGTTAACAACAAAACTAGATAGAAAAAATGTTACAAAAAATGCCTTAATTCCAATGATACTAAGAAGAGGAACTGCAAAATTAAAAACACAAGAGGATATTAATAAAAAATTGGAAGATATGTATGGTGCGAGTTTTGACTGTGGACTAGATAAAACAGGAGATAATCAAGTTTTAAAATTTTATATAGAAACTGTAAACGATCAATTTTTACCACAGGATGCTGAAAATATGTTGAAAGCATCTTTAGAAAATATATTTGAGTTGATATATAATCCATATTTAGAACAAGGAAGTTTAAAAAAAGAATATGTAGATCAAGAAAAGGAAAATTTGAAGCACATAATAGAAGGAAAAATAGACAATAAAGCAAGATATGCATTAGATAGATGTATAGAAGAAATGTATAAAGACCAACCTTATGGGTTATATAAATATGGGTATATAGAAGATTTAGAAAATATAGATGAAAAAGACCTGTATCAACATTATATAAATTTAATAAATAATTGCAAAATAGATATATTTGTTTCAGGAATATTAGAAAATGATGTAGAGAATATAATAAAAAATAATGAAAATATCCAAAAACTAAAAGATAGAACTCCAGAATATAATGAGACATCTTTAATGGCAAGTGAAGTAAAAAAAGAAAATATAATTGAAGAATCTATGGAAGTCAATCAAGGAAAGGTTGTAATAGGACTAGATTTAGATTTTCAAGATAAAAATTTAAAATATGATACTATTGTTTATAATAGTTTATTAGGAGGAAGTGCAAATTCTAAGTTATTTCAGAATGTTCGTGAAAAGGCTAGTTTAGCATATACAGCAAGCTCTAATTATTATAAAACTAAAAATAATATATTTATAAATTGCGGAATTGAAATACAAAATTTTGATAAATGTTTGGATATTATAAAAAAACAAATTGAAGATATGAAAAATGGTAATTTCACAGATGAAGAAGTGGAAAATGCAAAACAAGGAATAATAGCTACAATAAAGACTATAGATGATGAGCAAGATACAGAGATTACTTACTTGTTTGGTCAGGAGATTTCAAAAGATTTATTAACATTAGAAGAATATATGGATAAAGTATTAAGTGTTGATAAAAATAAGGTTATAGAAATTGCTAAAAAAGTAAACATCAATACTATATATTTTCTTAAAAATTAGAAAAAGGATGGTAATAAATGCAAATAATAGAGAATTTAAAAGTCAAGGAAAAAGTATATATAGAGAAGTTAGAAAATGGATTAACTGTTATGATTATACCGAAGAAAGGTGTACAGAAGAAATATATTATATGGGGAACTAATTATGGTTCTAATGATAGTTCTTTTATAGTACCAGGAGAAACAGAAGTAACAGAAGTCCCAAAAGGAGTAGCACATTTTTTAGAGCATAAAATGTTTGAACAAGAAAATGGAACTAATAGTTTAGATACATTAACATCTTTAGGAGTTAATGCAAATGCATACACAACTAACAATCATACAGCATATTTATATGAGTGTACTGATAATTTTTATGAAGCTTTAGATGAGTTTATGAATTATGTTCAAAATCCATATTTTACAGATGAGAATGTTGAAAAAGAAAAAGGAATAATTGGACAAGAAATAATGATGTATGATGATTATCCAGATTGGAAAGTCTATTTAAACGCATTAGAGTGTATGTATCACAAACATCCTGTTAAACTTGATATTACAGGAACAGTAGAAACTATAAGTAAAATAGATAAAGAGATATTATATAAATGTTATAATACATTTTATAATCCAGGAAATATGGCTATGGTAATTTGTGGAGATTTCGAGCCAGATAATATAATAAAAGAAATTAAAAAAAGATTGGTAGACAAAAATTCTAATGGAGAGATAAAAAGAGTTTTTGAAGAAGAACCAAAGGAAATAGTAAAAGAAAAAATGGAACAAAATATGGAAGTAAGTCAACCAATTTATACTATTGGAATAAAAGATGTTCCAGCAGAAGACAAAGAAAAAGTTAAAAAATATATAGCTGTTGAAATTTTGTTAAACATAATTGTAGGAGCGAGTTCGGAGTTATATAAGGAATTATATGATATAGGAAATAGTTATTCAACTCCAGGATTTGAATATGAATTCGATAAAAATTATGCATATATTTTAATTACTGGACAATCCAATAATCCAGACGAACTATACAAGAAATTTAAAGAAAAAGTTGGTAAATTTAGTAAAGAAGGTATAAGCAAACAAGATTTTGAAAGAACTAGAAAAATGTTATATGGAGAATATATAAAAGAATATAATGATGTTACTAATATTGCGAGGATGTTTTTATCAGATTATTTTAAAGGGATAAATAGTTTTGACTATTTAGAGGAGATTAGTACAATAAATGTAGAATATTTGAATCAAGTGTTAAAAGATGTTTTTAAAGAAGAAAAAATGGTATTATCTGTTGTAAAAAATTAAATGAAAATGTTGTTATAAAAACAGTATTAAAATTGAAAAATATTTTATGCTGTTTTTTTATAATTTTATATGTCGAAAAAGGCCAAAAACCGTCACACGAAAGTTGCTAAAAACCGCTGAAAATACTTGACTTGATGAAAAATATGTGCTAATTTATAAGTATACAGAAGAGAAAATCAGAAAAGGGGAGATTAATATGTTAAATGAAGAAATTTGTAAATTAAGAGATAAATTGAATAGAAGTATAGAAAATAATGATGATTATGCTATAACATATCAATTGAGTATAGAATTAGATGAGCTTATTGCTCAGTTTTATAAAGATTCAAACTGTGTAGTAAATAGTGGTAAAATAAAATAGATAAATATTGAATATAAACAAGTGGACTGCTTCTTAAAAGGAAGCGGTTTTTTAAGGACAGAAGGATTTTGGCTTTAAATTGTATAAAACTATAGACATAATTTTAAAATTATGTTAATATACAGATACACCATTTATGTGGTTGTAGTAAATGTAACTTATAAACAGCATTTGTTTAGGAGGAGAATTATGGCAACTAAATTAAAAAATGTTATTGTAAATGCAAGTCGGAACAGATTTTTAGAAGGGGGAATGATTATTTGTGCAATTATTGCGTTAATAATAGCAATAATTGGTAACTTTTATTACAAAATTTATACATTAGGAAAAATTTCTTTTTATATAGCTATATTCCTACATATATGTATATCTGTTTTGTATGCAGTAAAAAGACAAACAGAAGATTTTATTAGAAAGAATAAACTGATATATATTATTTTTAGTGATAAGGATACAGTAAGTATTCTTAGCTTTTGGATTATAGCATATCCGATAATATGTATTACTTATAAGGTCACATTAATTAACATAGTTATTTTAATTATATCTGTTATTTTAATAATCAAATTAGAAAGTTTGGTTGTAAGGCATTTTAGAAAGAAGTTGTCAGAATAGTAAAATCCCCGCTAGAGAAAGATAAAATCTCTAGCGGGGTTTCACATTTGCAGTTAAAATTTTATTTTGCCTTGCTTAATTAGTCTAACGAATAACACTACAAGTTACAAAATGAGAAATTTAAAATCTAAATTGCTTGATAAATTATGGAAAATGTTATATAATATTACCTCAAGAAAAGGAGAAAATATTAATGTTTAAAGAAACAGAAAGTGAAAACATAGATAAACAAAAAAAAAGAAATGGAAAATATAGTAGCTTTCATCAAATAGTAAGAACTTTATATAATGAGGAATTAGATGAAATTGATTCTAATTTAGAAATTGAATTAAAAAATAAAGGGAATATAAAAATAGAACCCCAAATAATATACGACAAATTTACAAGAGAAATGAAAATAGAATTTAAAATTGGAAACAAGAGAATGTACAAATTAAAAAATTTGGACGAATTTTATATAAGAATGTTAAACAAACAATTTTACAAATATGGAGACAAACTAGAATTTGTACATACAAAAGAGGTTTTTTGTGAGGAGAGTCAAGAATTATTAGAATTTTTATTGAGACATTCTGAAATAATAGCCTTTATAAATTCAAATGCAAATCCTAACTATAGGTATTATGGAAAAGCAGTAAATGAAAATAGCATAATTATTGGAAATACAGCAATGGATGAACTGTTTGAAGTATTAAAAAATAAAAATGTAGAGATGGAAAAAGAATATGAAAAACAATTTGTTCAATTTTTTGATAAGAATCCTAAAATCGAATTTAAATTAGAAAAAATATCAAAAGTAGAATATAGAATTGTGGCAGAGTTTGATATATATAAAACAGTTATTTTAAATGGCAAACAATATAAGTATGTTTTAACAGATACTGGATTATATAGATGTGATAAAGAATTTGAAAGTACAACTTTAAAATTATTAAATCTATTTAGAGAAAATTTCTCCACCCAAATTTTACTTAGTGAAAATGAAATGAAAGAATTATTTTCAATAGTAATACCAAGAGTAAAAGATGCAATAAAAATAGAAGAGGACATCCAAGATGATGTGAAACAGTATAAACCAGAAAGATTGGTAGTAAAGGTATTTTTGGATTTTGATGAAAAAGATAATATAATTGCAGAAGTAAAATTATGTTATGGAGAAAATGAATTTAATCCATTAAATGAAATAGAGGAGAAGAATTTTAAATATCCAAGAAATGTAATAGAAGAAACCAAAGCAATGAACATTTTTAGAAAAACAGGATTTATGTTTGACATACAAAATCTAAGATTTATATTACCAAATCAAGATAAAATATACGAATTTTTAACAGATGATATAAATTACTATATGAAAAAATTTGAAGTGCTAGCAACAGATAACTTTAAGTCTAAGCAAATAATTAAACCCAAAATAAAATCATTAGGTGTTAGAGTTGAAAATAATTTGTTATCGATTGACTTAAGCACTTTAAATATAGACGTAAATGAACTAGAAGAAATAATAAATAACTATAAATTAAGAAAGAAATATTATAAACTCAAGAATGGAGATTTCTTAGATTTACAAGAGAATAAAGAAATAGAATTTATAGATAAACTATTATATGGTACAGATATTGACTATAAGGAACTAAAAACTGGAAATATAAAATTACCAATTAATAGAACATTGTATTTAAATGAGTTACTAAAAGAAATAAAAGGAACTGAAATTGTTAGAAATAAAGAATATAGAGATATCACAAATAATTTAGATAAAGACTTGTTAGATAATGAAATTTCGATTCCATATGAATTACAAAATATATTGAGACCATATCAAAGAATAGGATTTAAATGGCTAAAAACATTAGATTCATATAAATTTGGAGGAATACTTGCAGATGATATGGGACTGGGGAAAACTATTCAAATTATTTCTATATTATTAGATTATAAAAGGAATGCAAAGGTAGCAAAGACAAGTATAGTAGTGTGTCCAAGTTCGTTATCAATAAATTGGAAAAATGAAATTGAAAAATTTACAAAGGACTTGAACATAGAAGTAGTAAGAGGAACAAGTCAAGAAAGAAAACATATAATAAAACATTTAGATGATTACGATTTAGTAATAACATCATATGACTTGCTAAAACGAGATATTGACATTTATAAAGAAAAAAATTATGGTTTTAAGTTTATAATAGCAGACGAAGCACAATATTTAAAAAATAATAATACAAAAAATGCAAAGGCAATAAAAGGATTGCAAAGTGAAACTAGATTTGCTTTAACCGGAACCCCAATAGAAAATTCATTAGCTGAATTATGGTCAATATTTGACTTTATTATGCCAGGATATTTATTTAATTATAGAGAATTTAAATCTATGTACGAAGTTCCAATAGTAAAAGAAGAAAATCAAGATGCAATGAGTAAATTAAAATTATTAATAGAGCCATTTGTATTAAGAAGAACCAAGAAACAAGTTTTAACAGAACTTCCAGAAAAAACAATAGTAGTTTTAAACAACGAAATGGAAGAAGAACAAAAAAATATTTATTTATCATATTTATTACAAGCAAAACAAGAATTGCAAAATGAAATTAATGTAAAAGGATATGAAAAAAGCCAAATAAAGATATTAGCAGCATTAACAAGGCTTAGACAGATTTGTTGCCATCCAAGTTTATTCATAGAAAATTATCAAGGACAAAGTAGTAAGTTAGAACAATGTATGGAAATTATAAATGACGGGATAAATGCAGGACATAAAATATTATTATTTTCTAGTTATACATCAATGTTTGAAATAATTGAAAGAAAACTAAAAGACAAAGGCATTAAATATTTTAAACTAACAGGGGCAACTAAAGTCGATGAAAGAATTCAACTAGTGGATGAATTTAACCAGAATTCAGAAATAGGAGTATTTCTAATTTCTTTGAAGGCTGGAGGAACAGGACTTAACTTAATAGGTGCTGATATGGTTATACATTATGACCCATGGTGGAATATTTCAGCTGAAAATCAAGCAACAGATAGAGCATATAGAATTGGACAAAAAAATAATGTTCAAGTTTATAAACTTATAACCAAAGATACTATTGAAGAGAAGATTTATGATTTGCAAAAAAAGAAGGAAAAATTAACTGAAAGTATGCTTAATACTCAAACAACATTTGTTAGTAAACTTTCAAAAGATGATATCATGAATTTATTTAATTAATTGTGCCAAAGGGGGCGTCCCTTTTTGGCACAATGCTAATTAAGTTAAGATTAATGATAATTATATATATTAAAATATTGTTCTTTGCTGGTCGGGTTAATCATATAAGCGAGATATAAATATTTCAATAATAGAAGTATTAATCTGTCGTATCTGCATTAAATCAACCCTCCCAAACTGCGCATCACTTAATTTTAATATATATAATTATCATTAATCTTAACTTAAGTAGCATTGTATTTTTGACACATTTTTAAAATTGTGTGACAAAAAGGGATGCCCCCTTTGTCACATTGGAGGGAAATATGAAAGATTATATTACAGTAATAGGTGGAGGATTGGCTGGGTGTGAAGCGGCTTATCAAATTGCAAAGGCAGGTATTAAAGTTAAGTTATATGAAATGAAACCAACTAAATTTTCAGAGGCACATTCAAATGAAGACTTGGCAGAGATTGTGTGTAGTAATTCATTTAAGTCAAATTTGTTGACAAATGCATGTGGATTATTAAAAGAGGAATTAAGAAGATTGGATTCTTTATTAATTAGAATTGCGGACGAGACACAAGTACCAGCAGGACAAGCTTTAGCAGTGGATAGAGAAATGTTTTCTGCAAGAGTTACAGATGAAATAAGAAAAAATCCTTTAATTGAAGTTATTAACAAAGAGGTAGAAGGTGTGGATTGTGGTGGAGAAATTGATAGTAAAAGTGGGATAATTATTATTGCGACTGGGCCACTTACTTCAGATAAACTTGCTAAAAATATTTCTAGAATAACTGGAGAAGACAAATTATATTTTTATGATGCTGCTGCTCCAATTGTAAGTAAAGATAGTGTTAATTTTGATATTGCTTTTTTTGGTAATAGATATGAGCAAGAAAAGAAGAAAGATGAGACAATAGAAGAATGGAAAATGAGGCAAAATAATCAAGAAAGAAGTTATATTAATTTGCCAATGAATAAAGAGAAATATGAAAATTTTTGCAATGAATTAGTTAATGCTGAAGTTGTAACTTTGCATAATTTTGAAAAGAGAGAAATTTTTGAAGGGTGTATGCCTATTGAAGTAATGGCTAAAAGAGGAGTGGATACTTTGAGGTTTGGACCATTAAAGCCAGTAGGATTCGATGACCCAAGAATTGCAAGAAGACCATATGCTGTTGTACAACTTAGGCAGGATAATACAGATGGAACTATTTATAATATGGTTGGATTTCAGACGAATTTAAAATTCGGAGAGCAAAAAAGGGTGTTTAGTATGATTCCAGGGTTGGAAAATGCAGATTTTCAAAAGTATGGAGTTATGCATAGAAACACATATATAAATTCTACTAAATTGTTAGATTGTACATATAATTTAAAATCTAATACTAATATATATTTTGCTGGGCAAATTACAGGAGTTGAAGGATACGTGGAGTCAATTTCTTCTGGTATGGTTGCAGCATTAAATGCAATTTCTACTTATAATGAAAAGGAAAAAGTTGTTTTTTCAGAATATACTGTAATTGGAGCTTTGGCTAATTATATTTCTACTGAAAATGATAAATTTCAACCTATGAATGCTAACTTTGGTATTTTACCTGAATTAGAAGGAGATAGGATAAAGGATAAAAAGGAACGTTATACTAAGATGGCAGATAGAAGTATGTATT
The DNA here is from genome assembly GCA_947573555.1 of uncultured Clostridium sp. GTDB lineage: Bacteria > Bacillota > Clostridia > TANB77 > CAG-508 > CAG-269. The sequence goes on from CANPFO010000031.1 coordinate 17,640, forward strand.
ATTTGTTATAATTTATATTCTTTTAAGGAATATTTTGAACTGGTGATATATTAATATATTACCAGTTTTCCATTTTTATAACAGCGAATCTTCAATATTATTTACATAATATTGAAGGAAAGTGTCAAAAAGTATTGATGTTTATTGTTAATTTATGGTATAATATAAGAAGAGATTTATAAAATTGTTAATAAGAGGTGGAAAATGAAAGAAATAGAAGAATTAAAAGAGAATTTGTATGATGCAACAATAAAATTTTTGAAAGAGAAAGAAAGTATTATAGCATCTGATAAACAAGATAAACATGCGTTGGCAGAAGATAGAAAGCGCATAGAAGGTGAGATGAAGCGCATTTCAAATGTGAAAAGTGGATTCTATAAAGATTTAGAAGAAGAACTTGCAAATAGTGATAAAAAATATACTAAATTAACTGAACAATATTTTAATAAAAAGAAACTTTTAGAATCTAAAATGGAAAAAAAGAAGACAGAAGTTATTAAGGTTTTACAAGGAAAACTAACATTTCTAGACGAAAATAGAAAAACAAACATAGCGGACTTAAAATCAGAAAAGGCAAGATTGGAAACACAAATTTTATTAAATGATACTACAAGTGAACAATATTTAGCTATGGGTGCTGCTGAACAAAGAGAAGTAAGAAATGCAAAAGAAAAGGTATTGATTAATAAAAAAAGATTAAATGAAGTTTTAAATACAATACAAACTTTAGAGTCATTATTAGATGGAAAAACTGCTAAAGATAAATATATAGAAATTAACAATATGATTGCAAGTATAGAAAATAAATTTAATTTTCAAAATATAGAAGAATATAGAGATGAATTGGATAAAGAAAATACAAATTTGTATTCAGAAGAATTAGGAAAAGCTCAACAAGATGAGCAACCAGAACAGACAAAAGCAGAAGAAAAACAATCACCAAAACCAGATGAGCAACCAGAACAAGCAAAAGCAGAAGAAAAACAATCACCAAAACCAGATGAGCAACCAGAACAAGCAAA
>CANPFO010000032.1 GCA_947573555.1 uncultured Clostridium sp.
TTAACTTTGGCCCAATTGGCCCCTGGGGCGCCCCCTTTTTGCCAATTTTGTTTACGTCAAAAAAATTGGGCTAAAAAAGGTTATAAAAAGAACAAAATTGCCAAAAAGGGACGCCCCCATTGGCACATTGGCACAAAAAAATTCAACCTAAGTTGAATTTTTTTAATTACATTACATCTTTTCTATTATTTTAATAAAATTATCAAGATACTCCTTCATACCATATTTTTTTGAAAGAACTTTTGAATGCCTTCCCATTTCAGATCTAATATTAGGATTGTCTATTAGAAAATCTAATTTTTCAGTCATATTTTTTACCAAATTTTGGTCTTTTTCTATAATAAAAGCACATTTGCCATCTACAATTTCAGGAATTCCACCTGATTTTGTTACTACTAATGGTAGTCCGCTGCTCATAGATTCTACAACTACTAATCCAAATAATTCCTCCCATATTGATGGTACAACAGCTATGTCTGATATATTATGTATTTTATACAAGTCTGTATTTTCAACATATCCTGTAAATTTTATTTTGTCTTTTATATCTAAGGATATTTTCTCTAATTCATAATCAAATTCTGTTTTTACTCTTTCTCCATAATTTGCGCTTCCTACTATTAATAATTTACATTTTTCTATATTTTTTAATTCTTTGAAGCTTTCTATTAATTGTTTTACACCTTTTTGCGGAATTGTTCTACCTGAGAATAAAATTACTATATCATTATCTTCTATTCCATATTGTGCTCTCAATTCTTTTTTTTCTTCTTGTGTTATTGTCTTTTCAAAGTTTTCTAATTTGATTGCATTATATAATAATTCTATTTTATCTCTAGGAATAATTTCATTTTTATTTATAAGATTTTCTGTATATTTACTAATTGCTAAAAATTTAGAGTATATATTGTTATTAATTTCGTAATTTCCCATTGCATCACCATGAATATGTACTATACATTTTTCTTTTGGGAATCTCTTTAATAAGTATTCATATCCAGATATATCTCCACCTTCTATAATTATAAAGTCTAATTTTTTGTCTTTTATTTTTTCATATATCTCGTCCATATATTGTTCAAAATACTTATCTTGTTTTTCAAATGTTAAGTCTAAATTATCTCTTTTCTGATTTATATATATAAATTCAGTATATTTATAATCTTCACTTATTTTCTTTGCTTTTTCATCATATACACTTATACATACAAAATTTATTTTTCCTTCTTTTTCATTTTCTGCTAATAAGTTTGTAATTAGCATTTCTGTTGCTCCACCTTTTGTTGCTGGAACAGGAAATACATTTGGCATTATTAGACATATTTTCATTATTTTAGTTTCTCCTTATTTCTTTGAAAGTTTTATCAAATATATCTAGTGAAAATGTATTATTATATTTATAATCATTATTTTCTTGTACATTTTCTTTTATGAATTTTTCTATATTTTCTAAACTTTCATCATTTTCTATATACTTTATGTATGATAAATCTTTAAACCATTTTGCACTTTCTCTAATCTTATGGTTATAGTTTCCAATAGCAATACAAGGCGTTCCTGTAATTGCAGCAAATATCATTCCATGTAATCTATCTGTAATTACTAATTTTGAGTTTCTATATTTTTCAAACATTTCATCCAATTTTTGTTTTCTTTTATTCTCATAAATTTGTCCACCTTTTGCAGTATCTGTATATTCTATATTATTGCAATAATTTTTAACTGTCTTTTCTACATCGTTTATAAACTGTTTTTCTACATTTGATTCACTATCGCTTCTTATTATAAAAAGTGCTCCTGTTCTAGATGTATAATCTTTGCTTTCTTGTAATATTGTAACTATGTCAGGTGTTAAAAATACTTTATTATTTGGGAAACATTGTTTCATAACTTCATATGATTGTTTTTCTCTTGCTAAAAATGTTAAATTTTTATGGTTATTATAAATTTCTTTACTTATCTCTAACTCTTTTTTACCTTCTTCATTTTCTTGAAAATATATAGTTTGTGGAAAAATTATAATTTTATTTTCTTTTAACGTTTCTATAATTTTTCTTCTTCCAGTTTCAATAAAAAGATATTGGTTTCCAAGATTTCCTCCTCCATGTAGGAATATAATGTCTTCTTTGTCTATATTTTTTATTATTTTATCAAAACATTTATGTACATTTTCTTCAGCTATTTCTTTATATTCATATTCTGGATAATATCTTTCTATTAATAATTTTTCTGCTATGGCTATTGCATGATCTCCTAAGTTACAATGATGTGGTACTCCTACTAATATTGCTTTTTTCATATTTAATCAGTCCTTTCTAATTTAAATGCTTTATTAAATTTAAAGTTTTTAAATAAAATTTATTATTTTTTTCATCATATTCTATAATGTTTATACTTGTATTTTTTTGGCTATATTCTTCTCTTTCTATAGTAAATGGTACTTTTGTAACTTTTCTTAAAAATGCTTCAATTGCTACTCCATGAGAAGCTATTAATATATTTCTATCTTTGTTTTGAATTGCTATATTTTCTATAGTTTCATACATTCTATCTGCTACTTGTTGAGTGCTTTCTTGATTAGGTATTTGCATAATTTCGTTTGTTTTTTCGTGTATTAAAGAAATAGAAGGATTTATTTTGTCTACATCCTCCCATTTATATCCGTCATATATCCCGAAATACATTTCTGCCAGTTCAGGCATTTTTTGTATTTTTAATTTGTTTTTCTTTGCTAATTTTTTTATTGTATCTGTTGCCCTTTTTGATGGGCTAGAGTATACTGCATTAAATTTAATGTTTTCTAATTGTTCTGTCATTTTTTCTACTTGCTGTTTTCCTTCATCTGTTAATTCATACTCTTCTCTTCCTGTAAGCCTTTTTTCTATGTTTCCAGTCGACTGAGCATGTCTTACTAAATATATTTTTACCATTAAACTCTCCTTAATTATACATTCATTTCTGTCTCTTCCTTAAATGTATATTGTCTTTTGGGGAATACTGGAGTGTTTGTCTTCTCTTTTTGAGCTTTTAATATTCCTTTTATTTTTATAGGAATACTATTTGTTTCTTGCTCTATAAAGCTTAATAAGTATGGTTGATATTCTTCTGGTGTTATTTCATATAGTTCTGTAACATATGATAACATTTTATACATATCTGTACATTTCTTTAAATTTGGTGTAGACATAATGCTTCCATTGTGGTCTCTTGTATAATTATATATTGGAAAGCTTCCAAATGTTGTTTTTTCTGCTAGTATTGTTGCTTTTATTGAATATACCATATCTTCATAATACATGTTTTCTACAAATTTTATATCCTTTTTGTTTAAAAATTCTCTTCTCCAACATTTACTAGATACTGCGAAATGCATATCACATAAAATTCTAGCTTGTTTTGTTGAATTTTCTGCATTTGGTATATATGTTTTGTTGCTTCCTCCTATATATTTTACTCCAAAATATGAAACATCTGGTTTTTCTTCATCTACTATTTCATTTATTTTTGTTAGGGTTGTATTTTCATAAAGAGTATCATCTGCATCTAAATATAAAATATATTCTCCTTTTGCTTTTTCTACTCCTATGTTTCTTGATGCACCTAATCCAATATTTACTTTGTTATTAATTAACTTTATTTTTGGATTTCCTATTTGTTTTATTAATTTTGTAGTATTATCATTTGAACAATCATTAACTATAATAATTTCATAGTTATTAAAATCTTGTTCTAATATACTATTTATTGCGTTTTTTATGCAATCTGCCATATTATAAGTGCATATTATTATACTAAATTTTATTTCCTTCATCTTTTCCCTCCAAAAGATATATTTCATATCTTATATATTATAACAAATTTTTTTGCTTTTTGCAATACTTTATCTTTTTTTGTATTTTCTTGTCAGTTATATACTGTTACTGATTAACCTAATTTGTAATATATATTAAAATAAAGTGATGCGCAGTTTGGGAGGATAAGTCCGACCAGCAAAGAACGATATTTTAATATATATTACAAATTAGGCTAATCAGTAACGTTATATACTTTTGAAAATGTAAAACTCCAAAAATCATTTATATAAATAATTTTTAGAGTCTGTTATATCTCTTATTTACAAAATCTATGTTTACCTATTGTAATAGTCATAGGTCTTGACCAAATCCATTTATTAGTAGCTGTTGCTGGATTAAAATAATATATTGCTCCATAACTAGGATCCCATCCATTTAAAGCATCTTGTGCTGCTTTTCTTGCAGTTGAATCTGGGGTTAAATTTATTTGTCCATCTCTTACTGCATCAAATGCACCTGATTGATATATTACGCCAGATATTGAATTTGGAAATGAACTGCTTTTTACCCTATTCATAACAACTGCCCCTACTGCAACTTGTCCAGTATATGGTTCTCCTCTAGATTCTCCATATATTATTCTACTTAATAAATTCAAATTACTATTATAATTTGAAGAAGAACTTCCAGAAGATGATGATGAATTTATGCCCATTGCTCTTAATGTTGCTGGTCCTGCAATTCCATCAACAGCCAATCCATTTTTTCTTTGGAAATATTTTACTGCATTTAATGTTTGTGTCCCATATATTCCATCAATATTTCCTTTGTAATATCCCCATCTTTTCAATTTTGTTTGTATTTGAGTTACTTCGTTTCCTCTTGAGCCGTATTTTGATAATGCTTCAATTGTACTATTTTTCTCATACAAAAAATTAGATATTATTATCAATACTGAAATTATGAAAATAAAAAATAAACTAATTATAATTTTTTTGTTTTTTAACATTTTAATCACCTTTTTCCAATTTATAATTAGTTTTACTTATTTTTGTATTTTTATACATATTTTAATTGAATCTTTATGAACAATATCTACACAATATAGTTTCCAAACCTACCTGTAAATCAATTTTCCCATTTTTAAAATTATAATCCAAATTGTATAATTCTTGCAAAACATTTCTTAAATCTCTTTCTTCAAAATATTTAGACTGTACTTTATATTTAGTTGTCAAAAACATTTGATTTGGTTTTAACTTCAAGCTAGATGCCAAATCTTTATTATCATTTAATGCCATTTTTGTAATGTATATTTTTTTAAAGTGATTATATAGAGTAATTAAAATTTTTGCTAATGGCTCTTTTGCATATATCAAATTTTGTAGCACTTGTAGTGCACTTGTTATATCTTTTTTTCCTAAATCATCTGTTAAGTCAAATATAACACTTTCTAGTTTTTTAATTGATAATTTATCAATATCATCTTTTTTTATAGTTCCATTTTCTCCAGCATATTCTATTAACTTTCTTATTTCATTTATTAAATCTTGCATATTTGTTCCACAACATTCAATAAAATATTTTATTGTTGCTGAATCAATTTCAACTTTATAGCTATTGCAAATTGACTTTATTCTTTGTTCTATTTGTATTGGCTTTTGAAAGTCAAATTTACATACAATTCCATTTTTATCAATTGCTTGATAAAGTTCTGATTTGCCATCCGCTTCTTCCTCAACAAATACTAATACAACAGATTCATTTATAATCTTAATATTATCATTTATATATTGTGTCAATTTATCTTTTATTTTATTATTATCTGATGTCTTCTTTTTAGTATCTTTTTTAAATAATTCTATATTTCTAGCAATAATAAGTTTTTTTTCATATCCAAAACTCGGAGTTTCTATATCATCAATGATTTCTTGAATATTTTGTTCATCTATTAGAACATAGTTTATTCCTTTTATGCATTCTCCAAATAATGTTTTAATTCTTTTTAAACTACTTTCTAATAAATATAGTTCTTCACCATATAAAAGATATAAACTATTTAATTTTCCTTGTTTTAATTCTTTTTCTAGACTTTCTATTGTCATTTTTTCTCTCCATACTACTTATTATATTTATGTATAAAATTGTTAGTTATTGTTTAAACCTAATTTGTAATATATATTAAAATAAAGTGATGCGCAGTTTGGGAGGACACATATTTATATAGATTAGCTAGATTAACTTTTATATATTTGAAAAGTTTGTAACTATCTTATATGATAAGTCCGACCAGCAAAGAACGATATTTTAATATATATTACAAATTAGGTTAACAAATAAATATATATATGTACACTTAGAACCGTCCCTATTGGACAATTCTTAAAATCTCTGATACACTCCAAGCTTGTGCTATTGTTCCTTTTGGCTCATATGGTTTTATTGAATCATATATTTCTGCTATATTTCCTATACATCCTCTTGTATTCACTTCTTTTTCAAAAATTTTTGTTGTGTTTTGTATAAATTTTTCTAATTTTTCTTCTAATTTTGCCTTATATGTTTTTCTTTTTTCTGCCTTTATCATATTTTTTAACGAATCATAATACAGCCCTAATAGCCAAGTCCATGTTATTCCTTGATGATAGCTCATATCTCTTTTAAAGCTATCTCCTTCATATACTTCTACATAGTTTAGTTCACCTTTTGCTAATGTTTTTAAGCCATAATTGTTTAATAATTTCTTTTCTATTACACTTATAATGTTATATGCTTCTTCTGAATCTGGTTTTATTATAGGATGTGTTAAAGATAACGCAAATAATTGATTTGGTCTTATTTTATCATCTCCAAGCACATCATATAGGCATTTTTTCTTTGCATTATAGAACTTTTCATTAAATGTTTTTTTACATTTTTTTGCTAAGTCTTTATATTTTTTTACATCTTCTTGTTTACCTATTTTTTCTGTTAATTCTGACATTATGTTTAAGCTATTGTACCATAAACTATTTATTTCTACTGTTTTTCCATTTCTAGGTGTTGCTGCATAATCTCCACATTTTGCATCCATCCATGTATTTTGTGTATTTTCAGTTCCAGATGATATTAGATAGTCTTTGTCTAAATATATATTGTTATTATCTACATCAATGCCTTTTGCATAATTTTCTATTACTTTTTCTAATTTGTCATATACCTTTTCTTTTATAAAGTCATAATCTTGTGTATAATCTATATATTTTTGTATTTGTTCAAATAGCAATAATGATGCATCTGCACTATTGTATAGTGGTCTGTTATCAAATCCTGAATATCCATTTGGAACTAGTCCATATTTTATGTCTCTTATCATTGTTAATATTATCTCTTTTGCTATTTCAAATCTTTTTGTTTTTAGTAATAATCCTTCAAAGGCTATTAAACTATCTCTTCCCCAGTCTAAGAACCATGGATATCCAGCAATTATTGTGTGTAATCCAAAAGATGGTCTATATACTATAAATTGATCTGTTGCTTTAATTAGTTCACTTAATAGTTCTTGTTTTTCTTTAGTCCTTTCTTTTTCTTCTAATAATTCTGTATTTTCAATTAATTTGTCTATTCTTTTTATTTCTTTTTTCATTAAATCTACAAGATTTATTTCTTCGATATTCTCTTCAAAGCCACATACAAAAGAAACGTCTTTTTCTTCATTTGGTTTTAACTCAATTTCATAAACCCCAGTAACACTATGATTTTCTTTTGGATAAAATCCTCTTTTTTCTTCTTCTATATAAAACATATCTTTAAAAGTATTATTTTCATGTTTTATATATCTTCCTTCTGATAAATTTAGATATACTGGAAAGTTGGCTTTTCCATCTATTACTAATTTTACTTTTGTTCCATTTATTATTTGTTTTACATCAAAAATATGATTTGTACTCATTGTATGGAAATCTCTAAAATTTACTATTGGTGCTATGGTTAATTTTGATGGTTTATTAGAATTTTTAATTTTGTAATATACTCCAATAACTTCTTTTCCTTTTTCCATACATATTGTTTTTGAGATTTCTACATTTTCGATTTTATATTTATATGTTGGAAAGTATTGTTTTTCAAATGATTCTTGGTATTTGTATCCTTGTGAAATATAGTTTTCTCCTACATTTGTATATAAATCATACTTGTTTTCACCTATTTGAATGCTTTCATCTACTTTTGACAATATTAGAAACCTTCTTGCTGGTGGTGTTAATGGTGCAATTAATAATCCATGATATTTTCTAGTATTTGCACCAATAATTGTAGAACTTGCAAATCCCCCTAATCCATTTGTTATTAACCATTCTTTTTCTAGCCCATTTTCTATATTTAAGTCTTCTTTAGTAAATCTCATATTTTCCTCCATGTTTTAATATATCTATTTAAACTTACTGTTTTTTATCATATCTTTTCTTATTTTTTGAATGTTCTTTTTGTTCTTCCTCTTTGGCTTTTTGGTATCATATTTGTATTAAAGATTGTCTTATTTTTAACTGGTTTTTTCATGCTTTTTTCATATTCTTTTCTAAATTCTAAAACCTCTTCATCTTCTTTAAATTTATTATCTCTTTTTGTTTTTAGTCTTTTATTGTCTTTTTTCATTTTTTGTTCTTTTAGTTTTATCATTTCGTCTGATTGTTTTATTGACTCAATTCTTTCACTATATTTGTTGCTAAATTTACTGTTTCTTTTACGTATGTCTTTTTTTTCTGACTTTCCTTTTTTAGATTCTTTTTCCATTTGTCTTTTTATTTTATTTATTCTTTTGTCTTCTCTTAGTTTATTACTTAGCATTAGATATTGTGGATCATTTTGCTTATCTTGATATTTTAAGTCATCACATATAAGTCCAATAATTGATTCTGCTACTAATTCTGGGTCATGTCTTATACATCCATTAGAAATCATTGATAAATTCCTTTGTAAAAATGTTATTCCTTTTACTTTATCAATGTCTGGTACAACTAAGTCTTGTCCTTCTAAATTATATTTTTTAATAAATTCTGGTACAATTTCACCTGTATCATAAATACAGTAATCTACTATGCCTTTTCCTGAATGTTCTATAATAGAATTTAAATGGTCTGATACTGTATATTCATCAGTTTGTCCTGGTTCTGTCATAATATTACTTATGTATACTTTTAGTCCAGCTGATTCCTTTATAGTTTTTGCTACACCATTTACTAAAAGATTTGGAATAACATTTGTATATAAGCTTCCAGGTCCTATTATTATGCAATCTGCATTTTTAATTGCGTCAATTACTCCAGGTGCTGGTCTGCAGTTTGTAGGATTTAAATAAATTCTATTTATTTTAGTTACTTTCTCATATACTATTTCTGCAATCTTTGATTTTTCTGTTACTACATATCCATTTTCAAGTTCTGCTGTTATATTCATCTCGTCTAAAGTTACAGGTATTACTTTTCCAACTATATTTAGCACTTCATTACTTTTTATAATTGAGTCTGAAAAATCATTATTTATATTTTTCATTGCACTAAAATATATATCAGAAAAAGATAAATTTCTTAGTCTTCCTTCTGTAAATTTATATTTCATCAATTTTTCTATTTGCTCATTTTGAGTTGCTAGTGATATAATACCATCTCTTACATCATTTAATGGCATTGTTTGTAATTCTTGTCTAGATTCTGTTTTAGCTTCCCCATAATCTGATATTGTAACAATAGCTGTTAAATTATCTGTATATTTCTTTAGCCCAGATAAAACTGTGTTTAATCCTGTTCCTCCACCAATCACTACAATATTTGGACCTTGACGATAAATCTTTTTATTGAATATTAATGATTTTATATTAACATTCTTTTTATCATCACTCATTCTATCATCTGTAGACTCTATTAATATTTCTAGAGTTCTTTTGTTTATAAATACTAATCCTATTACTATAGCAATAACGCCAATAACAAATGTAACTACTATTTTTGCCAGTTCTGTAAATGACATTTCTTTTAAAACAATTATTTCGGCAGTTCCATAGCAAGTTAGTGCTACTCCTATTAATATTAATAACATCCATCTTTTTAGTTTACTACTTCCTTTAAACCATTGCATAAATCCATTCATTTTTTTAATCTCCTAAAATTTTAATTTCTAATTCTATCTTTTTTTCAAATTTTTCATAAACTTTTCTTTTTGTATATTCTACTAATTCTATAATATCTTTTGCAGTTGCATCTCCTGTGTTTATTATAAATCCTGCGTGCTTTTCTGATATTTGAGCTCCCCCTATTTGATATCCTTTTAGTCCTGCTTCATCTATTAATTTGGAAGTTATAAAATCATTTCCTCTTTTAAATGTACTTCCTGCACTTGGGTGCTCTATCGGTTGTTTTTCTTTTCTATATTGAGCATATTCGTTCATTTTTTGTTTTATTTCTTCTTTTTTTCCTTTTTTTAATGATAATTTTGTTTGTATAATTATATATTGACCTTCTGTAAATTTGCTATGTCTATATGTGAATTCTGCTTCTTTATTAGTAAATGTATAGAGTTCTCCTTTATAATCTATTGCTACTACTTCTGTAATAATGTCTTTCATTTCTTTTCCATGTGCTCCTGCATTCATAATAATTGCTCCGACCAATAGTCCCTGGTATTCCTGAAATTTCTTCAAATCCTTCTATTTCTTGTTGTAACAATTTTTGTGCTAATAATCCTAATGGTACACCACTATCTACTATTACCTCTATATCATCATTTGAGCTTTTTATTTCTATTTCTTTTAAGTCTAATTTGATAACAATTCCTTTTATTCCTTTATCTAAAACTAATAAATTACTTCCATTTCCGACTATGGTTAATGGTATGTTATTACTGTTCGAAAATTCTAGTATTTTTTTTAATTCTACTATTGTAGATATTTTTACAAAAAATTCTGCTGGTCCACCTATTTTAAATGATGTATGCTCTTTCATTGGTTCATTGATTTTTATTTTTTCTTTTGGAATTATTTTTTCTAAGTTTTGTAAAATCTCTTTGTTTTCCAATTTAAATTTTCACTTCCCTTTATCAATTTTATTTTTCCTCTTTTGCATAAATATACAATGCTTTTTTTGATTCTGTTGTTTTTTTTGTTTCATTAATTACTTCTCCTGTTTTGTAATTAACTATATATATATCTTCTTCATTTTCTATTCCTAGTTTTTTTAAATCTTGCTTTAATAATCTTTTATATTCATTTCCTTTTAACTCTATATTTGTATTACAAATTTCATTTATTTCTTTTATTACTAATTCTACTTTGCTTTTTTCTATAGCAATTCCTGGTAATTCTTGTTTTGTATATATCGAACTTGTATATCTTTCTAAGATTGCATGTTGAATCATTGTTAGTTCTGAAATATATGTTACTTCTTCTGATTGTTTTATTCCTTTTTCTGAATTTGCTATTGGTATTGCTACTATTATTAGTAAAACAATTATTGTAATAACTAATGCTATTAATGTTATCCCTTCATTTTTTCTTCTGTTCATTTTTAACCTCAATTCTTTTTGTACAATATATCATTTTTTATCCAAAAAAACAATGCCTCACATAAAAAACATATAATGAATTGTAAAAATATTGTTAGTAGCTAGACTAATTTGTAATATATATTAAAATTATATGTTACAAATAATCAAGCATCAATATATCAAATATTTATATAAAAGTATTTATTTTTTTGGTAATTTATAGTATAATTAATATATGATTCAATTATATATTATTAGAATGGAGATGATTTTATGTGGCAAATTTGGCTAATAATAGCAGGCTTGTTTTTTATAGGTGAAATAATTACAGTAGGATTTTTAGTTTTTTGGATTGCAATTGCTGCTTTAGTAGCAATGGTTGTAAGCTTTTTTACAACAAACATAATTATTCAAACATCGGTTTTTGTAATAGCTTCAGCAATTTTAATTCTAGCAACAAAACCTTTTGTTAAAAAATTTGTTGATGTTAAGCAAACAAAAACTAATGCATTTTCTATAATAGGTCAAAAAGCTTTAGTTATTAAAGAAATTTCTTCACACTCGATTGGTCAAATAAAAATAAGAGGTGAAGTTTGGTCAGCTGAATCTGAAAGTGATGAAATAATTGCTGAAGGTTCAGAAGTTGAAATATTACAAATAAATGGTGTAAAAGCACTTGTAAAAAGTCTTGACAAAGTCAAAGTTGAGAGTGTTTAATATGTTTTTAACGTTACTTTTTAAGTATTTATATATTTTTTTATAAGGAGGAATTAATTATGGCATTTTTATTAGTTTTATTAGTTATAATATTAATTATAGCATTTAAATCAATCAAAATAGTCAAACAAGCAGAGGTGTATGTAATTGAAAGATTAGGTAAATTTTCTAAGGTAGCAGATGCTGGTCTTACAATTATAATTCCATTTTTCGATCATGTAAGAAGTGTTGTTAGTTTAAAACAACAAACAATGGATGTTCCACCTCAAGGAGTTATTACAAAAGATAATGTTACAATAACAATAGATACTGTTGTTTTCTATCAAATAACAGATCCAGCAAAAGCAGTTTATGAAATTCAAAGTTTAAAGAAAGGTATTGAATATTTAGCGATTACAACAATTCGTGATATTATTGGTAAGATGAACTTAGATGAAACATTTAGTTCAAGAGATAGTATTAATGATAAATTAAGAATTGTTTTAGATGAAGCTACTGATAGATGGGGTTGTAAGATAGATAGAGTTGAAATTAAAGATATTACGCCTCCTGCTGACATTAGAGACGCAATGGAAAAAGAAATGAATGCAGAAAGAAATAAAAGAGCTCTTATATTAGAGTCTGAAGCTCAAAAACAATCTGCTATAATGATTGCTGAAGGTAAAAAACAAGCAGCTATATTAGAAGCTGAAGCTGATAAAGAATCTAGAATTACAAGAGCTACTGGTGAAGCTCAAGCTATTAAAGAAGTTGCAGAAGCTAAGGCTAAAGAAATTACTATGGTTTATGATGCTATTAAAGCTTCAAATCCAGATGATAAATTAGTTCAATTAAAATCACTTGAAGCTTTAGAAAAAGTTGCTCAAGGCGAAGCTAACAAAGTATTTATTCCTTTTGATGCAACTAGCGCACTTTCTAGTTTAGGTGCTATTAAAGAAGTTATGAAAGATAAATAGAAAAAAGAGGGAAAGAGGGACGTTCCTTAAAATCCAATTAAACAGGGGCTGAGGAACACTCGTTAAAGAGTAATCCACTTCTCCCTTTTTTTCTTGCCTTTTTCTCCTCCTAAAACTTGCCACTCAATTATTACTATATAAAATTTGTATAAGAATGATTGATTGGAATGAAAAATACAAGTTGTTATATAAGAATTTGAGGAATGTTCACGGGAAAAAGTTATATTATATTCCTTTTTTATTTCACAACTCGGTTTCTTACATTGCTTAGAAGTTCTATATCAAATTAATCAGCGCCCTCGTGAGGCGAGATTCCCTAATTAATTTGATAAGAACTTCTACAACAATTCCAGGGCACATTCGTTGTTCAATTCAAAAGGAATATAATATAACTTTTTAGCCTGAGTGAAAGCGGCACAAATTCTTATATTACAACTTGTTTTTGAGTGAAATGAACGAATTCTTATACAAATTTTATATAGTAATAGTTGAGTGGCAAGTTTTAGGAGGAGAAAAAGGCAAGAAAAAAAAGGAGAAAGTGGATTACTCTTTAACGAGTGTCCCTTAGCCCCTATTTAATTGGCATTTTAAGGAAGATCCCTCTTTCCCTCTGTTTTATTATTTACATTTTTTCTGGAACTTGTATTCCTAATAAACTTGCACCTTGTTTTAAAACTTTTCCAACACAATATGTTAAATATACTCTTGCATTTTGAATGTCTTTATTATCTAATATAATTTTATTTTCATTATAGAAACTGCTATAAGCTTTTGCTAAGTCAATTAAGTATCTTGCAAGTATTGATGGTTCATTTTTTTCTGTTACTTGTATTAGAATATCTTCAAAATTATATATCAATTTTAATATTTCTAAGGAATATTCGTCTATTAAATTTTTTATTTCTATGTCTTCTAATTTTGGAATAAAACCAGCTTTTTCTAATACACTTTTTGTTCTAACATAAGTATATTGGATATATGGCCCTGTTTCACCTTGAAAGTTTAATGCTGTATTCCAGTCAAATATTTGGTCTTTTATATTAGCTGTTGATAATGTATTGAATATAATTGCACCAATTCCAACTTTCTTTGCGACTTCTTGCTTGTTTTCTAGTTCTGAATTTTTCTCTGCTATTATTTCTAAAGCTTTTTCAATTGTTCCATTTATTAAGTCTTCTATTTTAACTACATTTCCAAGTCTTGTTGACATTTTACCTGAAGATAAACTTACCATTCCAAATGATATATGTTCTAATCCTTTCCAATACTTTTCATCTACTAAATATTTTGCCACTTCAAATATTTGCTTAAAATGCAAATTTTGTTCATATGCTACTACATATAAGCATTTGTCAAAGTCATATGTTTTTGCTCTATACATAATTGCTGCTAAATCTCTTGTTGCATATATTGATGATCCATTAGTTTTTTGTATTATGCATGGCGTATTTATTCCTGCATATTCTAAGTCTACTATTTTTGCACCTTCTGATTCTACTAATTTCTCTTGCTGTTCAAGTTTTTTCACGACTTCTCCTATTTTATCTGAATAAAATGCTTCTCCATTATATGAATCAAATTTTACATTTAATATATCATAAATTTTACTGAATTCTGACATGCTTAGTTCTTTAAATCTATTCCATAATTCTGTGCAGTACTTATCTCCTTCTTCTAACAGTCTAAAGTTTTCTCTACATCTTTCAAGTACTTCTCCATCTTCTTTGCACAATGTATTTATTCTTACATAAATATCCATCATTTTATTTATTGGGTCTTCACTTAAATCATATTCATTTCCCCACATTTTGTAGCCTTCTATCATTTTTCCAAATTGAGTTCCATAATCTCCTAAGTGATTTATTCCTATTGTGTTATATCCTAAATATTTATATGTTCTATATAATGCATTTCCTATTAATGTTGTCCTTAAATGACCTATATGAAATGGTTTGGCAATGTTTGGTGCAGAATATTCTACAATTATATTTTTTCCATTCCCAATTTTTGATTTTCCATATTCTTCTGTATTTTCTATTTCAGTTAAAACTTCTTTTGCTAAAGTTTCCTTGTTTATAAAAAAGTTTAAATACCCTCCTGCTACATCTACTTGCTCTATATTTACTACTTCTTCTAGCTTTTCTTTTATTTCATTTGCTATAATTTGGGGTGCTTTTTTTAGCTCTTTTGCTAATTTAAAACATGGAAAAGAATAGTCTCCATTTGTTTTGTCTTTTGGTGTCTCTATATATTTTTCTAGCTCTTTTTCGTCCATTTCTGTTGCTTTTGATATTTGGCTGGCAATTATCTGCTTAAAATTTATCATTCTTATTCTCCCTTCATTCATCTTTTTAAATTAATCATTTGTCTTACGAATTCTTTTATATCTGTCAAATGATTCTCAATTACATCTCTTAATATATCTTCATCTATTTTTTTATATTCGTGTATAGCAATATTTCTGAAGCCAACCATCCCTTTCATCTTTGTACATATATCTTCTGAAATTAAATTATTTTCATATAGTTTTTCAAAAGCTTCTTTTTTTGTTTGAGGTATTCCCAGTTTTCTCGCTGTTACAATATACACGGCAACATCAGTAGCCATTTCACATGCTCTTTGTAAGTTTAATACTATGGCATCCATTTTTCTATAATCTTCTAAATTTTTAGGATTTTCTTTATATTCTTCATTTATTCTATTTATACATCTTTCTATACTCTCATATTTATTTATTAATACTGCTTCATTTTCCATATATATCCTCTCCTTTTTTTATATTATTTATAATTGTCTGTCTGCTCTCATTTAAGTCTAAAAATTCTCTATACATATCTATTTTATAAAATTCAAATTTTAGATCATCTTTACAATATAAGATTTTTCCATTAACTAATATTTCGTATCTAAATGTATCTCCAATTGCTTCTAAATCTATTAAATCTATATCTTTCTTTAGTTTTTCTTCAAGCTTTATAGATATTTCATATAATTTTTTTTTGTCTACCTTATTATTTGATTTTATTGCTATGTCTATATCACTTTCTGAATTTTGTGTTCCTCTTGCATAGCTTCCAAATAATATTATTGCTTCACATTCTATTTCTTTTAATAATGTTTCTCTTATCTTTTCTTCCATGAAATATTCCTCCAAAATATATAAGTATTATAGTTTATAAAGCTGAAAAAGTCAAACTTTTTAAGTTTGACTTTTCTCTATATAATTCCAACTGTCTTTGCACATATCATCTATATTCTTTTCTGTTATCCACCCTAGTTCTTCTTTAGCTTTTGTTGGATCTGCATAGCATATTGCAATATCTCCTGGTCTCCTTGGAACTATTTTGTATGGAACATCTTTTCCTGTTGCTTTTTCAAATCCTTTTACCATGTCTAATACACTTACTCCATGTCCTGTTCCCAAATTATAAATATATAATCCTTCTTGTTCTTTTTCTAGTTTTTTTAGCGCTTTTATGTGTCCTTTTGCCAAATCTACAACATGTATATAATCTCTTACACCTGTACCATCTGGTGTATTATAATCATTTCCAAATACAGATAATTCTTTTAATGTTCCTGCTGCTACCCTTGCTACATATGGCATTAAATTATTTGGTATTCCTCTTGGTTCTTCCCCTATTAATCCACTTTCATGTGCTCCTACTGGGTTAAAATATCTTAGTATACATATGTCCCATGTATTGTCTGATTTATATATATCTTTTAATATTTGTTCTATAAATAGTTTTGTTGTCCCATATGGATTTGTTGTCCCTCCTGTTGGTGTTTCTTCAGTTATTGGCATTTTTTCGGGTTCTCCATATACTGTTGCTGATGAACTAAATATGAATTTTTTCACATTATGTTTTTTCATTATGTCCAATAGCGCAAGTGCTCCTGATATGTTGTTTGTATAATATTCTATTGGTTTTTGTACTGATTCTCCAACTGCTTTATATCCTGCAAAGTTCATTACTGCGTCAATTTTATTTTCTTGGAATACTTTTTCTAATTTTCCTTTGTCTAAATAATCCATTTCATAAAATTTAAAGTCTTTTCCTGTTATTTTTTTTATTGACTCTAATGCTTTTGGTGTACTGTTTGAAAAATTATCTATTATAATTATTTCTCTTCCTTCTTTTAATAATTCTACTGCTGTATGACTTCCTATAAATCCTACTCCTCCTGGTAATAATATTGCCATTTCTAATTCCTCCTTTATTTTTATTTATTATATCAAATCATTAATATTTTTTCAATAGAAAAAAAACTCCCTATTAGTTAATAGAGAGTTTTTTCTACTTTCAACAAATTTTAAGAAACATTTATGACTCCTTAACTATTTTCCTCTTTAATTCTCATTAAAGATTTATATATAACGAAGTCTGTTGCATTTCTTTTCTCAAAGCTTTCCATAAGAAAATCAATAAGCTTTAAATATACAGCCCAAAATATTTTTTTGCAATCTCCCATCCAAAAGTATATGGACTCTAACTCTTCTTCAAGTTCTCCTGGCCAAAAATTCACTGTAAGTACCTTCCCTAAAAGCATTGTCCCTACTAACCTACGCATCTCACTCATTGCGCGTTTATCTTCATCGGCCAACATTGGAAATGACATTTCTTTAATTATACGTATCATTATGTATGACATATAATAACATTTTTTTGTTGGCTTAATAACATTTCCATCAAATACATAATTTCTTTTAAATGCATATTTTTCGTAGTATATTGTTTTATCCATTATATAAAAAGATACTATATCACCTATACTTTGGCAACGCAAAGTAAAAGCTGTCCTAATCCTTGAAAGAAAATACGACGCTAACTCTGTTAGTTTCAACTCGCAAAGACCATCATCTCTAGGGACCTTTTTCATTTCTTTATAATAGTATTCAAAATAATCAATTACAAGCAATACCTCTTTCTCGTATTTTTTGGGTGCATCTGTGGTGATGTTAACTTCTCTCTTTTTAGGATCAATCTCCATATTAACAATAAAGTTTGGAAGGTTATGTTCGACAAGATAATGTGTCCCTAAAAGATCAGAAGCATAAAATGATATTGGTGTATTATTTGTTCTCCAATATTCAGGACAACTATTAAAAAAGTCATCACATCCATTTTCTCTATTCCAATAGTCCCATTTAACCATTGGTCTGTATAATTCAAATCCTTCTTCAAATGGTTCCAAAATTAGAATTGATTTCTTTTCTAATATGTTTCCATTTTTCACATTTATCATTCCACTTTCATAGTCAATATCTACAACAGTCCACTTATTAAATGGACCATAAGCATGAATTTCAGTTGTCTCTGGATTATTAGGAGTGCGGTTCACTTCGTATACAGTGCTTCCTATTTTTATCTCCTTTAATCTCCGGTCAATATGTTGAAACAATAAATCAACCTTATCGTTATGAAGGTTAGTCAATCATATGTCACACTTTTTTGAAAAATATATACTTTGAGT
>CANPFO010000033.1 GCA_947573555.1 uncultured Clostridium sp.
AACCAATAGAATTCTCCTTAATAATATGAATTATTTGATAAATATGTCCACTATTATCTATAAGTTGAATATCATCCAAAGAATTATAATATTCCATAATAGAACTAAATTTTTCTTGAGAAGTTTTTTCCGCAGATTCGTTAAAATCTTTTGATATTGAAAACAACTTATTATATTCAGTATCAATAGCTTCTTTTTCTGATAAATCCAATATACCATAATCCTCTAATTCATTTTTTAAATCACATAACGAATTTACTTTTGTATTATGCGAAGAAAATTCTAAAAAATCTAAAAAATTATCTGGATAATGTGTACCAAGTTTAATTTCTTCATCTGTAATAATGCTACCATAACGATTGATAAGAACGTGTTCTTCGATTGTAGCTATCTCACTCCAATTATTTTCAGAACTTCTTAAAGAATAACAAAATAATCCTAAAGAATGTAAATTATTTTTAGCCTCTTGCGTTTTATATTCAGTAATAAAGTATCTCATATATTACATATCAACTTCTTTAGTAGATTCATTTTTAACAGTTTGAGAATTATCTTTTGTTTTTTCATATTCAACCTTTTCTACCTCAAATGGTCTAATTTGTAAAGTCTGTTTGCTGTCCTTTTGATAAGATTCTAATTTACCAACAGCTGTAATACGATCACCTATTTTATATCCATTTTTTTTGAATTTTTCAAGTATTATACCATCTAAATAAATAGGATAGAAACTAGACTTTCCATCCTTTGAATTTTGTGCAATGTTAATATACATAAATTCATTCCCATTTGATTTAGTTTTAATTTCACCAATAGATGAAATATTTCCTGTCATTTCTACACTATTATGTTTATATTTTTTTTCCATATCATAACCCCCTTTAAAAAAATAAAAAGCTTTACATATAACTATCTAAAGCGATACACTTTGAACATAAAAATTTTCCTCATTTTTATATGATAAAGCTTAACTTATTAAATTATCACTATTTTCTTTTTTTACTACATAATCTAATGATAATAAAGAAAATAAAGCCAATTCCAATTAAGGATATAGCAACATAATTTAAATTATCATTCATATTTGTATATGGCAATTTTTTATTTACCATAGAAACATTTACCTCTTTATTATCTTCTGTAATAGAAAATAAAATTGTTTCATCACTTAATTCGTAACCATCAACTGTTGCAATTTCTTTAATCGAATAATTGCCATATTCTAAGGCTTCAATAATAACTAGTCCTTCAGAATTTGTGATATAAGTACCAACTAAAGTGCCATCGTTTTTAAATATATGAATGGATACACCTGCAATTGGATTACCATTTTCATCCAATTTAGTAAACTTTAATTTCCCAGTAATTTTTTCATTTACCATATTCGCTTTTACCACTTCTCCATTTTCAGTTATCTCAAAATAAACAATCTCATCACTTAATCTATAGCCAGTGGCTGGTTCCGTTTCTACAATATAAAATTTTCCAGTCCATAAATTATCAATAATGATTTTCCCCTCTTGATCTGTAATTCCACTAAATATTTTTTCACCTTGTTCTGTAAAAATTTCTATTTTTGTATCAGGAATAGGCTTGCTGGAAGCTAAATCAGTTTTAGTAAATTCCAATGTTCCTTTTGGCAAATAATTCTTTATTTCAATATCTTTAGTAATTGTCTGCGTATATTGATCTTGATACAATAAATTTACTTCATAAATTTTATCATCAAGTATATGATTAAAAGTAGTAGAAATCTCTTGAACTGTGTATATTCCTAATGCTAGATTATCTATATACGCATATCCATCTTCAGTTATTAAAGTGGCAACCAGTTCGCCCTTACTATAATACTTATAATTATTGACAACAATATCTTCTTTGGCTCTAATTTCAAACTTAACATTACTTAAATTCATATCTATATATTCATAATTACCATCTTTAATTTCGACTTTTTCACCTTTTTTATGAATTTCAATTTTCCCCTTAACTTGCTTATTCGGAAATCTTACCTCCATAACAGGTCCCAATATTTCATCATTTATAATTGGTGAATTATCCCCAATTATAAATTTTAATGGTTCAGTATTCCATAAGTAGCCGTTCAACGGTTGGTCTAGTTCTTCTAATTCATAATTTCCAGATAACAGTGGAAATGGCGTATATAAAATTCCATCTTCAGTTGTCTCATAATCACAAATTTGAGTAACATTTGGATAAGTGATTGTTTGGCATACATACTCATTAGTATCCAAATTTCTAATTTTAAATTTAATCTTGCCAACAGGAATCACCATATCTGTTTCCTCATCAACTTTAACGACTTTCAATTTAGCTTTTATGCCTGCATTTGAAAGAAGTTTATAGGATACTTGTGGGAGTTTATCATTCACTTCTATTTCGAAATCTTCCATTTTTTCATAATTCTCAGTAGAATTAACCTGACTTACAACATAAACTCCATAAGGTAATTTCACAGTAGCATATCCATCTTTATTTGTTGTAAAACTTGCATATTTTTCTTTTTTAGACTTTAAATAAATATCAAAAGTTATATTTGGTTCTCCAGTTAAAAAGCCTGTACTATCTTGTGCATATACTTTAAAAAATGTAAACTCTCTTTCGATAACTTTTTCTTGAACAGTTAACTCTGGTTCTAAATTATTTGCATTTAATTCAAAATAATATTTTGTCTTATCAAGTTCATAGCCTATACTTGCAGTTTTCTCTTGAACAAAAAATCTTCCTAAAGACGGAAGATAATTACTCTTAGCATATCCATTTCTATCGGTTATAATTTCTGTAACATAAGAGCCATCTTCTTTATATACTCCATAGACAGCTTCTGATAAAATTGCATCTCCTTGCCCTTCAAATCTTAATGTATCTTTATCTTGCTTATGTATTGTAACTCTTCCACCTAGTACATTTAATGTAATAGGATAATCAAGTGGGTCATAACTTCCACGAATCATCACATCTTGTCCACTTGGCGACTGATAAAGTATTGCTGGAGTTGATAATAATTCATCTTTATTTTCTAAAATTACTCTAACCTCTCCTACTGTATGAGGCGTAATTACTAACTGATTTCCCTCTTTTCTAGTTGAAATATTATTGTTGTTTAAAACTTTATAATTTTTTAACACATTATTAGTATCTGTTAATCGTAATTCTTGCCCAATTATTGCCTGAAATTTATTACCATTAAAATTTGGAGATAAGTAATGTTCGCTAATTAACTGTTCTATTTCATTCATTTCAGAGGCAAATCTATCCTCCCATTTTGTACCATTAGCACCATGTGTATAATAGAACTTTGCTGACGGATTGACAGTTTTCCATATCATCATTTGTGTGATACTGTACCATTTTATATCTGTATGATCACCATACATATATCCATAATATGACAACAATTCTACTCTTTGCCAAATTTCTTCACTAATATTTAATGCACTACCGCTCATATCTGTATTCTCTAATAAAGCTTCAAATGGCTCTACACAATATGCAAACATATTATCACTTCTTCTTCTAATTGTTCTTGCCTTTTCCCAATGCGTTATTCCATTTGGCTCTTCTCTTATTATCCACAAATCACCAATCGTATTATCTTCATAAAATTGATCAATAAGTGCATGAACAGTATCAAATTTTATAAAATTTGTTAAAAATATTGTAGTTAATATAAATAGTCCTAAGTATATTTTCTTTTTTATATTTCATCCCCCCATTAAAAAAAAACCAAATATTGGTTTTAAAAATTTAATTTTGTTCCTATTCCATCTTGTATTCTAATTTCTAATTGATAACCAATTATTTGACCAGTATATTTTCCATAGATATTTTTACATATTACTCTACAACCATTCATGCATTCTGCATTTTCATATCTACTTTTAATTTCATTCCCTTTAGTTAAACATTCTTCCAAAGTTTTTGCATCTTTTCGCATTGTAGAATCTAAAGGAATGTCATTATCGACTGTATAAACCTCTGTTGGTTTATTTACTGATGGTTCACTATTAGTTATCTGTTGATTATTGTTTATTGTCGGTTCATTAGTTGTTGTTTGCTGATTATTGTTTATTGCTGGTTCATTAGTTGTTGTTTGTTGATTATTATTTGCTGTTGATTCATTAGTTGTTGCTTGCTGGTTTTCATTCATTGGATCTTCATTACTAATTGTTTGTTGACTATTACTATCTACATTATTTTCCTCTGGAATAGAAGAATCTGCTTCTGAAGCTTTTTCTTTTTCATCAGTTCCAATTTCATTTATAAGTTGTTCAATCTTCTCATGAATAAAATTCTTTCTTTTTACATAATTTTGCTGTTTCTCTTTTCTGTTTTGAAATATACAGAAATAAAGTCCAACCACTATCAAGACAAAAGTTACTACTAATATAAGCCATTTTAAGACGTTTTTTCTCTTTCCCATATAATTATTCAACTCCTATTCCTAAAACTCTTAAATGATGATTATAGGCATTATAATCAAATTTCCTGCCTACATTATTTATCACTCAAAAGACAAAATTTTGCAAGTGTTTTTTGTAAAAAAATGATAATTCATGGAATTTTTAATATTTTATACATAATATCACCCCTTTCAACTAGTTTTTTTTAGAGCTCCCTATAAACTCTTCATAACCTAAAGACCACAAAAAAAAGATTACTCATATTGAGCAACCATTCCTATTGGTACAACTTGTTTTGGTTTTATCAATCCAAAACATAGTGCTATTTTTAAATAGCAACTTTTTTTAATCTGATAATACTTGTGTTCAGACTTGCAAATGCGATCCATGATTTCTTTATCCAATTCTCTTTCTTCGATAGAATAATGAAATATAATCGCCTCATCATCAGTAAATTGTGTTTTAAGATATTTAATTTTATTTTCAAAATTAAATACATAATCAAAATTTTTGTCACCTTTCACTACAGCTTTCCAAGTTGAATCACTTTTAGTTTGCTGAAAATGTTCTTCTCGAACCCCCTGATTTCGAACTAAAGATTCTTCTGCAATTTGTTGTATAGTAAGTTGATTTATATTATATTCATCAAATAAATCAATTATTTTTTTATACAATTTCTTTGCATTAAATTTTTCGACAGAGTTTTCGTTCAGCAATGCTCTCATAAACATACCCCCTGTTTCTTTAAACCAAAAAGAGAGAATACTGAAATTTTGGTATCCCTCTAATTAGTCACAAATATTAAATTGCTCAAAATAACTCTAGTACCAAAACCCCATTTAACAAACTACCAATTCTTATAAAATAAGAACTCCCCTTTGTTCATTGTTGATTATTTTACCTAAAAAATATAAAATGTCAATACTTTTTATTGCATTTTCGCATTTTTATTGGCTTTTTTGCACAAAAGTTATTACAGCAAATTGAGAAAACCCTTTTCTTAGAGTTTTTTCTCAACTATACCAATTTTATCATACCCATCCAGCATAAGGAATGTATAAAAATCTTCCCAATACCTGAAATTTATATGTTAAAAATCTGTGATAATTCCTAAAATTTTAAACTCCCAATAATTTAATTATAAAACTTTTCTTTGAAAATTCAGAAAGTTCATGATAACACCTATCAATGATTTCGCTATTTGAATTATTTTCTATATAAGTACAAAGAGATTTAAAATAATCATTTGTTGTAATTGCATGATGAAATGATTTCTTTAATTGATGTGTCACTGCCCTATCATTTGCATGAATAATCATAAATACCAAATAATGTTCATTTTCTATATCTGTATTTAATTTTATCACCGTATATTTCATATTCTCTTTTCTAATATCAACCATTTCCTCTACTTGTCCATTGTCAAAATAATATTGTTCACTGTGCAAAAATTTATCAAGTTGAACCACTTTACTAATTTTATTAAACTTTTTTGTTAATTCCTTATTAAGTTTCATATTGTACCTCCTATTTTCTTAAATTGATCATTGATATTCCTAAAATATCAAACGTTTCGTTTTTTCACTCTCTTTTAGTATGTATTCATTGTAAGATATCAATTCTTCTCTACACTTCTTAAACTTTAAAGTTTTCTAAAAAAGTATAAGCATCATTTAGCATGAGAAAGAATTCTCTTTCAATTTCCAAATTATATTTTTCTGCAATTTGATATGTTATATCAAATAATCTTAATATTCTATTTTCAATAAAATCATCTATTGTAGAAAAACCTTTTCTAGGTTTATTAAATCTATAACCATACTTTTCCATTATTGCCTCATTAAGTTGCCCAAATAGTATTGGAAAGGCAAACCAATTATCTTCTTTCAAACAATTTAATTCCTTAATTTTATACATATCAACATTCATACTATCAGCCAAAGTAATAAGTTGCAAAAATATATCTGAAAGTTCATCACCTAAATTAGAGAATACTCTATTAGATTCATTAACAGCTTCACTTTGATAAATGATATTATAAATATGTCCAACTTGGACACTTAATTCATTAAGAATTAGTAATGGAGTCCATTCATAATTTCTAGTAATACTAAAATCTTTACTTAACTGAACAGCTTTTTGATAATAATTATTTAAAAATTCGATTTCCTTTTCCATTTATTACTTTCCTCCTAATATTAAAGGTTTTGCCCCATTTAGGGTAGAATTATAAGTATTTGTACTAATATTGTTAGTTTCTACATAAACTTTAACTTTTAAAATATAGGATAAATAAGAAGCATCACATATTTGCAAATCAATATTTTTCAATTGCAAACTTCCATATTTATCAAAAATGAATTCTACATTCGAAATATCAAACCCCAATTTTTCCAACAATTTAGAACACTGAGAAATCACATCCTTTTGGTTTATATTTTGATGATTTCTCCTACAAATTTCTCTCTGCTCAGGACTACAATGATTATAATTTAAACATTCATAAGTTCCATAATATTGAGGAGAAGAACGACGCAACTTTGCGTTAAGTCCACAAGTATTCGTTTGAAACACTTGTTGTTTATGTGAATAAGAACTATCAAAATAATTCCAAGCACTTTCAGGCCAAACACTATTTGCTTTCAAACATTTTTCTCTATTCTTCTTAATCGCTTCCCAAAAATCAATTTTATCTATAAAAGTTTCAATGAGAGCAAGTCCAGTAATTACTGATACATCAGTATATAAACTGACTTCATCTAATATTTTAGTAATTTGTTCTTTCTTTGAATTATCTGGTGTAAAAGGTCTAAAATAATGAATTACGTCAATTCCATTCTCTGTTAATTTTCTAAAATTATCTAATAGCTGTTCTTCTGATATACTAGGTTCGTATTCCTTTCCAAGACCAGAA
Organism: uncultured Clostridium sp.; assembly: GCA_947573555.1. Taxonomy (GTDB): domain Bacteria; phylum Bacillota; class Clostridia; order TANB77; family CAG-508; genus CAG-269. The sequence goes on from CANPFO010000033.1 coordinate 7,336, forward strand.
AAACTAATGTAAAAAATAACGTTAATACCATTTTTTTTCAAATCTAATACTCTTTTAATTACAATATTTGGAATTGCACATTTTGTAATAATAATTAGTTCATTTTTAATATTATGCCTTTCAATCTCATCAAAAAGTTCAAGCAAATAACTAATATTGGATAAATTTACAAAAACGTCTGTATTAGGTAGTAGACAAATAGGTATTGATTCATCATAATATTTATAATTCAATAATTGCTCTACCGCTTCTTTAGGCGTTACAATATACCTTGGAATATGTTTATTATCTCCTGTTGCTTGTAATAAGCAATACTCACAACCATTTGGACAGCCTACAATAGAATTGATTGCTAACCAACTAGAATGCATTTCTACTACTGCCATAGAAAATTTTCCTCCTTTTTTTATTTTCTATAATAACATACAATCACAACTTTTTTTATTATCAAATATACAAATGTATTTGCATTTTTTACCAAAAAAAATCTGAAATTTATTTCCAGATTTTTAAAAACTCTGTATTTGAAGGTGTTAAATTTTCTCCGACATAAGAGATTGCAATTGTTACATGAATATCTAAATCTAAATATGCTAAGTCGCTATTCTTTACAACTCTTTTTGGTAATAGTGCAAATCCTAATCCTAAATTGGCATACATTTTTAGTTCATTTTCATCATCTGATTCTATTGAAACATTTTCTGCTATTCCCAGCGACTCTAATTGCTCATCAAATAAAATTCTTACTTTTTTATTCGTTGTTGGAACTAATAATGGAATACTATTTAACTGTTTTATATCCGTCAACGAAAGATTATAATAATTTGAAGAATAAGCAATACAATATTGTTCTTCAAAAAGGTCTATAGACTTTATTTCACTGCTTTTTTTAATATTATCAATTTTTTCACTTAAAATAAAATCAACATAATATTGTGAAAGTCTATCAAATAAATCTCTCGTCGATAAATGAATTGTCTTAATGACAATATTAGGATATTTCTTTTTAAAACCATCAATTTTTGAAATAAACAACTCAGAATCACAATTGAAAGAAGTTCCTATAGTTATTTTGGCACAATCAAGAGAATGGTTCTGCAAATGTGTTTTTTCTGCAAGAAAAAGCAAATTATATGCTTTTTCATAATATGCAAATAATACTTTTCCACTTTCAGTTAATTCAATATAACTTTTGTGATTCCTTATTATCAATTTGGTATTCATAATTTCTTCTAAACTTTTTATATTTCTCGATACATTACTTTGATCCATTTTCAACTTTTCTGCTGCTGTTTTTATATCTCTTGATTGACCAACAATAACAAATGTCCTCATTAAATTTAAATTCATAGTTGGAGTTTGCAACATAATATTCACCTCTTTAAATTATCAATATAATATATAAAACTTTGCTATTTGTCAATCTAAAATTGCATTTTTTACAAAAAAAGTAAAAAATAAGTAAAAAATGCAAGATATAATTATCTTACATTAGTTTTCCTCTACATGAATAATTTTATTTTTTATTTCTGATTCTACTATATATAAATCTTCTTTTGTAATTCTTAGTTCTTCATTCATTACGTCAAACGAAAAAATAAGTTTTTTATAATTCGAAATTGTTTCTTCACTACAACCATTATCATTTTTTTCTAAATCATTAAAATCAATTTCACAATTATTACTTTTTAATTTGTTATTAGCATAATAATATTGTATTTCTTCATTATTAGTTACGATACTAAAGTAATTATTTTGATAATCTTTGTCATCAAAATAGTAAGTATATTTATCACCTGACATAATGGTTTTTGTATAATAATTTCCTTTTTTCTCCCAATTATATCCTTTCAATACCTCATCTAATTTATAATCGGTTTTATTTATCTTCTTATCCAAACAACCTGTACTAAAAAATACAACATAAAATGTTAACAAAAATAACATTGCAATTTTTTTACTTACTTTTTTCATATTTTGTTACCTTTCCACAATCAACACGATACACAATATCACACAATAAATCAATATCTTCTTTTATATGAGAAGCTAATAAAATTAACTTTCCTTTCTTCTTTTCATTTAATATAAGTTCTCTAATATTTTTGACAGAGCTATCATCCAATCCATTAAATGGTTCATCAAAAATTAAAATATCATCATCTTCCATCAAAACCTGAGCAATCCCTAATTTTTGTTTTGTTCCAACTGAATAATTTTTAACTAGTTTTGTCTGATCTGATTCAGAAATAGAAACTTTCCTTAAAATTTCTAATATATCATCTTTAGTTATTTTATTTTTTATTTTAGAAAGTAAAACTAAATTTTCGATTCCTGATAAATCATCCATAAATTTAGGTTTTTCTATTAGTGCGGAGATATTTTTAGGAAAACACCTATCATCATAAATATTTATTCCATTTACTTCTACATATCCACTATCTGGTTCTAAAAAACCACATATAGTTTTAAAAAGTACACTCTTTCCAGAAGCATTTCTTCCTATAATTCCATAAATTTTTCCTTTCTGAAATTCCAGTGAAACATTATTTAATACAATATTATTTTTAAATTTTTTTGTGACATGTTCTATTTTTATCATCATAAATCACCTCTTTAAATATCATCTAATCCAGAAATAATTTTCATTTTTTTACTAATTTGAAAAAAATTTAAAAGTAAAAGAAAATATATAATTATATAGAAAATAATTGATTCTATAATATCCTTACCAATTGATTTAGTAAATCCCAATTGATTTATATATCTACTTATATTAAGCACTGTATTTCCAAAAATTACAGAACTTCCTAAACTAAGATATAAAATAATAATGAGCATGATACATAAAACCATTTTTGTATTTTTTAATTTCATAATTAACAGTAATGATAACATAACCACTAGTAATAGATACAAAAAATATTTTATTACATAAACAAATGACACTATTCCATCATTTGCTAAATATCCCAACTGATTTTTCATATCTTCAGTATGTTCAACTATATTAGCAGATATTCCTATACAAAGTAAGGAACTAATAAAATAGTAAATAACAATTGCAATTGAGGTTGCCAACAAATATGTTCCCAATTCTTTCTTACTACCACTTCTTAAAATCAAAAAATTATTTGTATAAAAGAAATTAAAGCATCGTATAATCAATAATAACAATGGTGGAAATACAAAAATTAGAAAAAAATTTTGGCTTGTTAAACACTTTGTAAATATATAAAAATAGTTCTGTCCTACATTTCCATTAGAAAATACAAAACTTCCAAAAAACACATATAAATTTATAAATAAGACAGTTTTTGTGTTCAAAATTTTTTTTAATGCATACTTAACAATTTCATTATTCATATAAATCAAACACCTTCTGTCTTTTTTTAAATGCAATTACTAATAGTATTGTTGATACCAATAACCAAATAAATAAAGAAATGGCAGTAACAAAATAGTTCATACTAGGAATATAACCCTGAAATATGTTAATACTTTCTGCTATATAAACCAAGTCTATATTTTTTATCAAAGGAGCAATAAGAGTTAATATAAAGTAAATTCCATAATTGATAAACATTAAAATAATAAACATTCTAATAATTGCAATATGTTGTTTTTTAATTCTAGAAAATATGATTAATGAAATATTAACAATAATAATAGAATATATACAATTATACAATATGCTAATCAGTAAATAACTATATTGTCCAAGTGATTCTAAATTTGGCAATCCTAATACTTCCAAAGGAGAATCAACATATAAAATTTTATCTGAAAAAAGAATTTTTCCAATTATGAAAATAATGATTGATGAAAATAGTGTATAACAAATAGCTTTTATATAAGATTTAACAATATTTTTTATGATATATTTTTTGTAAGATGATTTTAAAATAATATTCTGATATATACCACTTGAAAGTTCTTTATAGAAAGAAGTCGTAGCAAAAATTGTAATTAAAATGGGGCTAAGAAACAAAAGAATTTCGCCTATATTGGCAGTTCTCACAAAATACCAAAAAGAAAGGGCATTAAGCCCTTTCGTAGAAAATACAGGCACTAGTAAGGATTGATTTATATAGTTATAACAATTGATGCCAAAAAATAATATAGTTAAACATAAAATAAAAATTTCATTTTTATATTTTCTAATCACAAATAACACCATCCTTAATAAACCTTATATTTTACTCATTTCCGGCACTATAAATTGCACTAATAGTTCCATCTGTTAAATGCCAAGAACTTTGTGCTATTCTAGCTCTATAGTCACCTAACATAAGTGCAGGATAAAAACCAGTTACTCCATCTGATGGATAAGTGTAAGTTTTTCCACTAGTCAATTCTCCCCAGTAAGTTGAACCAATTTTCCATTCATTTAATGCCTCATTATAATATTGAAGCATTGTTTTCATCTTAGTTGATTGAGTAATATCAGTTAATGTCTGGTTTCCCTCTTTTACTTTAGTTCTTGCTGCACTAGTATAGACACTAGCATCTGCTCCACCAACTTTTACATTATTGATATGCCATGGGGCAGTATTATAGGCTAATACTCCAGATTTACTCAATGCTAAAGTTACAACAAACGCAAGGGCTAATGCTTTAATGTTTTTCATACTATACTCCTCCTTTCTAACTAATTTTTGCTTCCATGAACTAGATTTTTATAATATTGCAATACTATAAAAAAATACTACAACATTCATTCTCCACATCTTAATCATATCACTAAATATTCATTTTTACAATAAAAAACAAATAGTAGACTAAAATTTTCTAAAAAAAGAATTATAATCGTAAAGAATTATAATCCTTTTTTAAAATATTAGGAGTGATTAGGAAGTTTCCCCCTTTATTCATAATAGCACATTTGATACATTTTGTAAATTAACATTCTTCTTTAAAAAATAGTCCTGGATCAGTATTTAAAGCAAGTGAAATTTCATATAAGGTTTGAATTGAAAAAGTGTTTGCAACTTTATCTGATTCAATTTGCCTAATATAATCATGTGATAAATTTGTCTTTTCTGCTAATTGAGCTTGTGTCATATTGTTTAATATTCTATACTTTTTTATATTATGTCTTATGATACAGTAAATATCTACTCTTTTCATCGCTTTCACCTTTTATAATTATCTCATTTAAAAAAAAATAAATATGTGAGTTTACCGCTCACATATTTACAATCCCTATATTTATGCGTTATAATATTTTTTGAGGGGGGAGAAACTATTTCTTTCTATTCACTCTATTAACTAGCAACAATGACGGATCTACATTTAAACCTTTAGCCAATTTTTCTATGGTATCAATAGTCACTTTTTTATCCAAACGTTCAATATCTCCAACGTAATTTACACTTAGATCAGATAGTTCAGCTAATTTTTCTTGTGACAATTTTAGTTGCTTTCTATAAAATTTTACATTGTCCCTAAATACCTGACGTAACTTCACCATATCATCCCATTTCACTATTATTATGATATGTTTTTTTTAAAACTATAACAACCAACAACTGTATGGAAAAAATTTTTTTTCATCAAGGAGGAAAATTCATGAAAATAAATAATGAAATATGTACTTATATCTCAGATAATATCAACAATGTTATTGAGGTAAATAACAAATATAAAGACAAAGGGTTTAATATTTTTTTAGAAAATGAATATATTGAAATCATATACAATAAAAGTGTTTACAAAATCACTATCATAAAAAAGGATAATAAACTTTTTTGGCATCTTACACCTTATCAAAAAAATTACTTTGAAACAGAAATAAGTACCACTAGAAATTCATTTGAAATGATTATATACGCAATCCAAGATAACGAAAGCTTATACAAATAGAGGAATATATGAATAGATATGATGCTTTAAAAAATGAAATACAAAATTCTGATTACTATTACCAAAAGTTGATGATAAAAATAATAAATCAAAATAAAATTTTAATAAATTCTATATCAGACACTGAAACACCAGTAAATGTTACCTCTTGGACAAAAAAAGACTTTTTATCTGGAAATGAACAATTTTTAATGTTATTATTTAATTTAATTTATCGCTTAAAAAAAGATTTTGATTATTTATTTAATGAAAAATACGATTTTATTATTGAACAAATTGTTGCAGATAATCAATATAATAAGTACCTTCTATGCAAATATTATATTGGTGATAATAATTTTATTCCATATTTCAATCAAAACTATTATACTTTAGTAGTTCACAATTTTTACCAAAATATAAAAGTATTATCTAAACATTCAAAGATTATAAAAAAATTTGCAAATTTCCTAAACTTAAAATTTAGTCAAAATGAAATCACACAGAAAAATATTTTATTAAAATTATATAATGCCTTAAAATTTATTGCGAATAACAGTTCTTCTCAAAATAATATGTTACTGCTTTTTAAGCATATAAACGATTATGAATTCAGAAATAGCAAAAAATATATTTTTGATTCTTATATAGAGTATTATGAAAAAATAATCATAAATAATTATTACAACGGATATTACAAAAAAAACGATTTATAATTATTTTACCAAATATTTATAAATCAACTATCGAAATTATTTTCTATTTTTTTTACTACGATGTATATCAATTCTAGTGCATAAATTACGAGCCTCTAAATTTTCAATAAACAACACATTGGCTTCAATCTTTAATGCCTTAGCTATTGTTTCTATAGTAGGAATTGAAGGGCTATACTTAGAACGTTCTATATCACTAATATAGTGTGTACTTAAGCCACACAATTCAGCAAGCTTCTCCTGAGAATAATTCATTAAATATCTATAATATCGAACGTTAGAACTAAATACTTTCATTAAGGACATCCTTAATCACCTATATACCTTTCAATACAATGGTATAATTTATTTTTATCCTTAACAATGAAGTATATAGCCCAATCATGCTTTTGAAAGGAGGGTTTACAGTTGAATTTCCATACAATTCAAAAATTAAATATGCATTATAGTGCTTCTATAGAATTGAATGATAACGTATTAAAGTTTATAAATTATGAAAAAACTCATAACGAAAATTTTCTTGAAATTAGAAATCTATTTTTTACAAAAGAAAAAAAGAATAAACATTATTCAATCATAGAAATATTTAACCTAATTGTTGCATATCGGAAAGTTAAAAATTCAGCAATCAATAAACTTCTAAATAATAGACCACTAACATTTTTAGAGGGTTTCTTAATTGATCGTCTACTAATGCAATATAATAATGAATATATTCCTATCGAAATTCATTTGGAAAAAATATTAAAAGATTTAAATTTCAACGACAATTAACATTTATCATTGTTTATAAAAATGTCATTTATTGTAAAATGACATTTTTATAATTCTTTTTCTAATTCTGCTTCTTTCCTATCGGAAAATTTCACCATTTGAATATTACTATCATACCAAAAATATCCACTTTGATAATTAGTATCTACCACCTTTATTGTATTTTTGTTATAAAGAAAAACTTCGAAATCATATATAGATAATTCTTTTTTTAAATACTGTAAAATTTTAAATTGTGCTATAGTATCTACTTGATTTTTATTGATATTTTCCATCGTCAATTTTCTCATAAAATACCTCTTAGTTATCACAATGCCAATATAGGTTTCATGATATAATTATCTGAATTATTACTTGGTATATATTCAAATACATTTTTACTGTCAGAAAGTAGCGTCTTGTCATTTTCATTAACACACAAAATTCCCATTTTAGAATTTTCTTCATCAATCGGAAAACACCTTACAATTTGTCTACCCTCTATATATTCAAATTTTATCATTTGGTTCTCATAATAGTAAATTGATTCATAATAATCTACATTATAAAATTTTCTTAATCGAAGTAAATTCTCAGTAACTTTTTCAGGTTGCAAATATTCACTATATCTAATTTTTAACTTATTTCCATTTTCATCTTTAACATTTCTACTAACGTCTAAATATCCTTTACAATATAACTGACACAAATCTTCGAAAAATAAATTTCTAAAATTGATTTTCTTCACAACTATTTTCTCTTTATCATAAGATAATTCTATACTCTCAATCCATTTCATTAAATATTCTGCTTGTTCATTTCTAGACAATTCTTTCCAACTATGCAAATTTTCCTGAGCCTCTTTAGGATATAAAAGTCTATTGATGAAATCTATATCACGTTTAATCAAAATATCTTCTGGAGTAAATTGCAACTCTTCACATACATCACATTCCTTAATTTTACGTTCTAAATCTTGTATTGCTGATTCTACTAATATACGTTCTTCCTCATATTCATTTAAATTAAACACGCCATTCACATATGCTTTTTTAATTCTTTCTAATTTTTTATTTTGTATACTCAATTCTTTTTCCAATTTTTCCTTTGGGCTATTTAATTTTGTTTTTATTAAGGGAAGCAATGTTTGATTTACAACCTTATCGTATTCATATAATTCATTGATTATATTATCAATGGAATCGATAAATTGATCTTCTTTTACCGTAATTCTACAATCAGGACAATTATAATAAAAATATACAGTTCCATTTTTTTTATTAGTTGCTTTTCCACCAAGTGTTTTCCCACATTTTGGACATTTTAATTTTTGTAAATATAGGTATGTTAAGCTCCTACAATAATTACGAGAATTTTTTTTCTTTTGTACTTGGCACTCTTCCCATAATTCCCTGGATACAAGTGGTTCAACTACATTACTATAATAAGTTGGATGATCTGAATGCTTATTTTGAACATAATCTCCCTTATATACCTCATTTTGCAATATTTTATAAATTGCACTATCAGACCAATATTTTCCTAGTACATTTTCAGCATTATAAATATTAGCGATTGCTTGATATGATTTCCCTTCATGATAAAGTTGAAAAATTCTCAATGCAATATCTTTAGTTGATTCATCAATCACAGCCTTTTTCTTATCTCGTTTATACCCCAAAGGTGTTCTTCCCGGAATATGCCCCTCATTGATAGCACCTACCATTCCGAATTTCGTTCTTTCACTAGTTCTTTCTATCTCTTGTTGCGAAACACTAGTAAGTATTCTGGAAATCATTTTTCCATTAGCGTTTGTTGTATTTATATCATCATTGGCACAATCTAAATATGCATGATTCTCTTCTAAAAATTTAAGGATATTTTCCCAATCATAAACGGAACGTGTAAGTCTATCCAACTTTAAAACAACAATTGTATTACATTTTTTATCTCTGATATCCTGTAGTAATTCTTCAAAAGCTGGTCTATGATTTCCTTTTTTAGCACTTATTCCAGCATCTTTATATACTTTATAAATTTCATATCCTTTATATTCACACATTGCTTTTAATCTTTTTTCTTGTTCTGGCAAACTAAATCCTTCTCTTTTTTGATCTTCAGTAGATACACGAATATATAATCCTGCAATTTTTCTTTCTTCATTCATTATTTATCGCCCCAACTTTCCTTTTCCCAAATTCTTTTTATACTTTTAGCTATGTTAATATCTAAAAACATATCATCGGTGGGATTATTTAAAACCTTTAATTTACAATCATTCTCATTCAATAGTTCCATAAAATTTAACATATCATAAAATGAACGTTCTAATCTATTTAGATTGTAGACTAAAATCATATTAAAATGTTTTCTTTTTAAATCTTCCAACATTAAATTATAAGCTGGTCGGTTTTCATTGACACTATAACCATTATCTATATATTTTTTATATAATTCATACCCTTTCTTTTTATAGTATAAGGTTAATTGTTCCTCTTGGGAATCTAGTGTTTGGCTTTCTGTTCCTACCCTACAATAAATTACAACTTTTAATTTTTCATTATCCATATTATCAACTCCTCTTCTTCTAATTTCTCTTTGTTTATCTATTATAAATATTTTATAAATAAATAAAATGTATAAAATTCTTCCTAAAATATGTCTATTGTCTGTTAAAGAAGTTGATTTTTTTTATTACTTTATTTTTTTTATAAACGATTCTAAGTCTTTTAACTCTATCTTTTTATTTAAACCCTCTACATATAACTCTTTTGAATAGTTGAATGCTAATAATGTAACATTCTTAATTATAATTCTATGAGGTTCTACATATACGATATTAGTAAGGTCAATACTCCTTATATTTCCAGAAATAATAGTTGGCGTGACATTACAAAAATCACAAATAAACTCAATTTTCTTTTTTAATTCAAAATCAATATGCAAAGGTTTAGTAGTAATATTCATCATAACAAATTATTCCTTTCTGTATCAAAAAAAATCAACTTCTTTTCAGAAAGCTGATTCCCGATTTAAATTCGAACCTTAAAAAAGTCCGAACAGATTTCCTAATGGTGCCACAAGTAGGAATCGGACCTACGTTAAAGCCTTACCATGGCCTCGTAATACCATTATACTATTGTGGCAATCACAAATATAGTATATCATAATATATGTTATAATGAAATAATTGTTTTTTGATTTATCAATATTTTCTAAGAATTTATGAAAGCTTATATTATAAAAAATGGCTAAGCCATTTTTTCTTTATTGTAATTTCAACCGCACCAATTTAATCATAATTTAATTCTA
>CANPFO010000034.1 GCA_947573555.1 uncultured Clostridium sp.
TTTATTATACACTCTCTCATAAAATGTGTCCATATATCTATTCTAACACCAAATTCTTCTGTAATTCCAGACTGAACTTCTTTAATATTGTTTTCTTTTAATTCATCTTTATTACTAACTATATCTTTTATCTGTATCTTTTCCTCTATTATAATTTTGTCATAAATACTTCTCTTGCCTGTACATTTTCCTAATTCTATTAAAGCTTTTAATGCCATTGGATATTTTTTAGCTATATTTAAATATTTATCTTTTTCTTCTATTAAATTTATCTCTTTTGATATATTACTAAAATTAACATCTTTAAAGTACTCAATTGCTTCTTTTGTAATCGTCTTTATTTCTTTTTCATCAATAGGCTTCTCTAACCCTATTTTGCAACAGTCATCACAAAAAATATCTTCCAACAAACTATTTCTAATAGTTACCACAACAAAACATTTAATATCTATATCTGCATCTGGTTCATAGAACTTAGCCTCTTCCATACTTGTAATTAATATTGCATTTCTAAACTCTATGTCATTCCAATGAAAAATTAAAGAATACATATTTTCTCTAATACTTTCCTTGACTTTATTAACAATATCTTCACCAATTTTAAATTCCTTTAATCTATTTCCAATCTTTTCTTCTATGTATTTTTCTACAACTTGATGGTTCATTTACTTTTTCCTCTTTTTCTATTTGCTTTTTATTTCCAACTCTACAATATGTAAAATAATTTTTTTTACCCTCTTTTAGCATTTTATCACCTATATTAGTATATTCTTTCTTTTAAAAATTATGATATAAAATGTATATATAGTTGGGAAAATAATTATATCACATTTATAATTATTTGTAAAAAATGTGACAAAAAGGGACGCCCCTTTTGTCACACTTTATGCTGATTTTAATTCTAGTCTTAATTTATCAGCTATCATAGCTATAAATTCTGAATTTGTTGGTTTTCCTTTTGCTGCTGAAATAGTATAACCAAAAATCTTCTCAACAGTTTGTTGGTCACCTCTTCCCCATGCTACTTCAATTGCGTGACGAATAGCTCGTTCAACACGAGATGGTGTTGTGTCAAATTTATAAGCAATTTGAGGATATAAACTTTTAGTTATTTGATTTATTACATCAATATCATTTACTACCATTATAATAGCTTCTCTTAAATATTGATATCCTTTAATATGAGCAGGAACACCTACCTCATGTATAACGTTTGTAACTAAAGCTTCTAGATTATCTTGATTTTTCTCACCATTCATAGGAATATCAACATATTGCTGTTTTACTTCTTTTCCAACAAAATTGTTAGAATTTTGATTTGGCTTAAAATTCTTTAACTCTCTAATTCTTTTTATTAATAGTTCAATATCAAAAGGCTTTACAACATAATACTCAGCGCCCAAATTTACTGCTCTTTGAGTAACTTTATCTTGTCCTACTGCTGAAATCATTATACAAATTGGTTTTTTCGCAATTCTAAGTACACTCATTTTCTCTAGAACCCCGATTCCATCTAAATGAGGCATAATCACATCTAATAATGCAACGTCTGGATTAATATTCTCTATAAGCTCTACAGCCTCTTGTCCGTCTTTAGCAATTCCTATTACTTCCATATCATCTTGCTCTCTTATATAATTTGCAAGTGTTTGACTAAATTCTTGATTATCGTCTGCTATTAAAATAGTAGTTTTTTCTTTCATATCTTTTCCTCCTAAAAATATAATAATTCTCTTATCTTATGTTTATGGTACAAATTAGTTCAATAACCATAACAAATTAAAGAACTGTAAATTTTTTACAATCCAATTATAATATATTTTTATAGATTAATTTTCATTTTTTTTACAAAAGTATCATTTTATTATACATTTATTTATTATTTTTTTATATAAAAACTTTAAATCTATCAAATTAATTTTTTTTGTTTCAAAATCCTCAATTAATTTTTGTTTATTCTCTTGTTCTAACTGAATTCTACAAACAATTTTATCTGAATAGTCTATATCTTCTATAAAAATATTATTAATTTTACAATAATACTTAAAAAATTCTAAATTATTATATTCAACTTTTGCTTTAAATTCCAATCCAATACACTTTTCTATTTTTTCAGAACCTTCAATGGCATTTAATGTAACATCTGAATAACTCCTAACTAATCCACCAGTACCAAGCAATATTCCTCCAAAGTACCTAGTTACAATAGCTACCACATTGCATAAATTATTTTTTTGCAAAATATTTAGCATAGGCCCTCCAGCAGTTCCAGAAGGTTCTCCATCATCACTTGCCTTTTCTAATATTTTTTCATCTTCAACAACTCTATATGCAATACAGTTATGTCTAGCATCATAATACTTTTTCTTTATTTTTCTTATAGTCTCCTCTGCATCCTCCTGATTCTCTACTTTTATTAAATTACATATAAACTTAGATTTTTTTACTATTATCTCAGTTTGTATATTTTCTTTAATTGTCACAAAACTATTCATATTTCTCCCTTTTTAATTAAGCTACAAAAAAGAGACAACTTTTTTCGACAATTCTGTGAGACAAACTTTACCTGTCCCAATTGTCTCTTTATGTATCATTTTCCAGCTGTATATCCTGTTGAATAAGCTATTTGGAGATTAAAACCTCCTGTATAACTATCTACATCAATTATCTCTCCAGCAAAGTATAGCCCTGGTACTATCTTTGATTCCATTGTTTTTGGATTTATTTCCTTTATATTTATGCCTCCACTAGTAACTATCGCTTCTTCTATAGGTCTAAATTTGCTAATTGTTATCTCAAAGTTTTTCAATATTTCTACAAGATTTTTTCTCTCTATTTTATTTATTTCATTTACTTTCTTATCAGAATTTATATTAGACTTTTGTATAATTATTGGTATTAATTTTTGTGGTAATAGTCTATCTAAACTATTTTTAAATTGCTTATTTTTTAAATCTATAAAATCTCTTAAAATTCTCTCATCTAACTTCTCATATGTTAATGCTGGCTTAAAGTCTATTTTTAATATTATCTTTTTAGATTTTAAAAGCTCTTCAATATTCTTATATCTAACTAAATGTGCTGAACTACTTAAAATAGTTGGTCCAGATACCCCAAAATGTGTAAATAACATTTCTCCAAAATCTTCATATATTATTTTACCATTTTCTTTATTACTTATTTTTATTCCTACATTCTTTAAAGATAATCCTTGTAAACTTTTGCATATATTATTGTCATAACATTCTAAAGGTACTAGTGAAGGCTTTATTTTTGTTATTGAATGTCCTAATTTTTCGGCAATTTTATATCCATCTCCTGTTGAACCTGTTAATGGATAACTTTTACCTCCCGTTGCTAATATTACCTTTTCCGCTTCTATTAATGTCCCATTTTCTATTACTACTTTCAATTTATTTTCTTCTTTTATAATATCTTTTACTTTCATATTGTATCTTATATCTACATTTAAGTTTTTCAATCTATCAGTAAAACATTTTAATACATCTAATGATTTATCTGTTATAGGAAATATTCTATTTCCTCTTTCTTCTTTTACTTCAAGTCCTTGCTCTTTTAAAAATCGTATTATATCCAAATTTGTATAGTTTCTATAACAACTATATAAAAATTGTCCATTTCCAGGTGTATTTTGAATAAAATCATCTATTGGTAATGATGATGTTATATTACACCTTCCTTTTCCTGTTATCAATAACTTTCTTCCTAATGATTGCATTTTTTCTAGTAAAATAACATCGTCTCCATTTTTAGCAGCTGTTATAGCTGCCATCATTCCTGCTGGTCCTCCTCCAATTACTATAACTTTCATATCTTCCTCCCAAAAAGGGTAAAAAGGAAAAAAAGGGGCACTACTAATGCTATTAAATTTAATGCCAATTATATATTAATATTTAAAGTCAAAGACCTAATGGTAGACCCTAGCTATGTTTTCGACAAAAATATTAATATATAATTGGCATTAAATTTAATAGCATTAGTATTGTCCCCTTTTCCCTTTTTTCCTTTTTCTTTATTTCATTTCTTGTATTGCTTTTAATATTCCAAATTTTCCATAATTGTATGTAAGGCCTCCTTGCATATATGCAATAAATGGCTCTCTTATTGGTCCATCACAGCTTAATTCAATTGTTGAGCCTGATGTAAATGTTCCTGCTGCCATTACAACTTTATCTTCATATCCTCCCATTTCACTTGGAATTGGAATTACATTTGAATCAATAGGTGATCCTTTTTGAATTCCTTGGCAAAATTTAACTAATTTATCTTCTGCTCCTAATTTTATTGTTTGTACTATATCAGCTCTCTCTTCATCAAACTTTGGTTCAACATCATACCCTAATTTTTCTAAAATTCTACTTGCAAATATTGCAGTTTTAACACTTGATTCAACAACCTGTGGTGCAAAAAATAGCCCCTTAAGAAACTGTGTATTCTGTCCTAAAGATGGTCCTATTTCTTTTCCTATTCCTGGTGATGTTAGTCTTTCTGCACACAGATTTATTAAGTCTTTTCTTCCTACTATATATGCTCCTGATGTTGCAATTCCTGCTCCTAAATTTTTCATTAATGATCCAACTGCTATGTCTGCACCTACCTCTATTGGTTCTCTATCTTGTACAAACTCTCCATAACAGTTATCTACCATTATAATAACATTTTTATTTATCTCCCTAATTTTCTTAATGATTTTCTCTATTTTTTCAATACTCAGACTTTTCCTTGTTGAATATCCTCTTGATCTTTGAATTTCAACTAATTTTACATCTTGTTTTTCTAATCTTCCTTGTATTGATTGCACATCAAAGTCATTTTCTATAAGTTCTATTTGTTCATATTTAATTCCATATGATTTTAATGAGCTTGGACTTGGATTTTCTACACATCCAATCACAGTTTGAAGTGTGTCATAAGGTGCTCCTGTAATACTTATCATTGTATCATTTGGCCTTAATATAGCTGACAATGTTATTGCCAAAGCATGTGTTCCTGATATAAGTTGTGCACGAACTAAACTATCTTCTGCTTTAAATACTTTTGCATATATTTCTTCTATCTTATTTCTTCCTGCTTCGTCTATTCCATATCCTGTTGAAGAGTTTAAATGTGACTCTTGTAAGTTACAGTCTTGAAATGCTCCTAATACTTTTAAACTATTTTTTTGACTTATTTCTTCCATTTTTTCAAATTGATTTTGTATTTCTTTTTCTACTTGTTTTGACAATTTTTCTAGCTCTTCATCTATTCCTAATTCTTTTAACATTTTTATTTTCCTTCCACTTTCTTTACCATCTTTTTGTCTATTTTACTATAATTTATGTTAAAAATCAATGCAATAAATATTTATTTAAGTTTCAGTATTTTTTTACAATGTATTTTCTGGAATTGTTCATAATAGTACCTAAAATTAATAAAGATTGCTTGATTGGAATGAAAAATAGAAGTTGTAAAATAAAAAAATAAGTAACGTTCACGGGAAAAAATTATTAATGTATCTTTTTCAAAAACTTTTCGGCTCAATACATAAATCAAAAACTTCTAAAATTAGTTTATGGCACCCTTCCATTTCGCTACGCTCATGAACTCTTTCCATAAACTAATTAAGAAGTTTTAAATTTATTCCAGTCACATTCAAAGTTTTATCAAAAGATACATTAATAATTTTTTAGCCTGAGTGAAAAATGCTTATTTTTTTATACTACAACTTCTTTTTGAATGTAATGAACAAAATCTTTATTAATTTTAGGTACTATTATGAACAATTCCAAGAAATACTTTATTATATATATATAATTGGACGAAATCCACATGTTGCAGAAGAATATGAAACAATTTCGTCATCACGAGAAATAGTATATGTGCCACTATAACTGCATCGTCCACCTCTAATAACGCAAGGCTCTCCAGAACGACTAGAATTTTCTGTTACCCATTCTAATATATTACCTGCCATATCATATACATTACATTGTACATCTTTAGTCGTTTGATTATTTGTTCCTGTTGTTGCCAAGGTTGTATTTATACTATTTTGTCTTGAATACATTGGGTTAGTTCCACATTCCTGTAAAAATAATGTTGCTGTATCCCATGCATAACTGTTCATTAAATCACTCGTAAATGGCTTTGTATTGTCATACATATTTCTGCATTTTTCTGCTGCTAGTGGCTGAGTTATATTATTATAAATACTATCACCTGCTTTTAATGTTAATTCATTACTACTTGTTTTTCTTGCTTCAAACCTTCCTATATAGTATCCTTTATTAGTTTCTACACTTTTTTTAAATTTATTTATATCTTTTGCTGATACATTTCCTTTATCTGATATTGCTAATTCTTGATAATAAGAACCTATAATATTATCATTTTGTACTGTTTTTACTCCATTTGCATCAAATGTATATCTATTTAACTGTATTATTTTAAATTGTGTTCTATCTGCATTTGTATATACTTTTCCATCTTTTGGAACTGGTATCCATACAAATTCATTCTCATTACTATCAATTATTACTATTCCATTATTTACTGTTGTTGCATCATTTGTTATTTTAAACCCTGCTGGAACTACTATTTGATTCCCATATGCATCTTGTACTTTTGTATTTATTGTCTTTTTTAACATCTCACTTGATTGTGCTTCTGCTATTGTTTTAATTTCTCCATCTCCTGATTGTATTCCTGATAAGTATTCATTTATTGAACTTTCATAATCTCCTAATATCGAATTTTCTAAATTTTGAGAATCTTCTGTCTTATCCGCTGCTTGCTTAGCTTTTTCAAACAATCCACTTCCTACTAACTGTGATATTGATATTCCTGCCAAAATTAATAAAATTATAATAGTTATTACTAATGCTACTAATGTTATTCCTTTTTGATTATTCATCACTCTTTATATTTCCTCCTTCGTTTATTTTAATTTATTATTGGCATTTATTAGAATCTTATACTTTTTTGTCTATGTTAAAATTTCTATATATATCACCTAATTTTGAAAGTATTTTATTTATAATTACCAATAATAATTTTATAATTAAATTTTACTAAAAAAATTTTTTTATTTCAACAATTTTTTAAAAAATATATACTATTTGCATATATTATATTTATTCATAGTATAAAAATATAAAAAAATGGGGAAATCTCCCCATTCCTAATCCTTGGTATTGTTATGGACAAACAATTAACTTAATAATCAACGCTCCAATTCCTATGCTTACTGCTATAAGAGTAGAAACAGTTACAATTTCCATAATTTTGAATTTAATATTATCTCTTAGTTTATATTCTACAAATCCATCCTCTTTGTACACTGACGCCATTAAATCGTCGGTCTGAATCAATAAGTAATTTACCTGACCATTGTTTCGCACAATTGTCATTTCAAAGTCGTCTAATCCGTCTACCTCTTTCGAAAGTTTTTCATACATCCTGTTTCTAAATTTATGCAAACTTTCTATTTTTACTTCTGTATTTTTTTTTGCCCATTTTCGATTTACAATTATGATGGCAGCTATAACAGAAACAAAAATACATACAA
The DNA here is from genome assembly GCA_947573555.1 of uncultured Clostridium sp. Lineage (GTDB taxonomy): Bacteria > Bacillota > Clostridia > TANB77 > CAG-508 > CAG-269. The sequence goes on from CANPFO010000034.1 coordinate 7,568, forward strand.
TTGCAATAAATACTGTTGTCATAAACGTCCCTCCTGTGCCATGGCACTATGAAATTAGAAACTATCTGCTCTCGTCTACATAGTAATAATTGTACAAGATAACACTCTTGCCCTTATTACCTTTTAGCTTTTGAGTGATATAGCAGAGTACACTACTCCTCTACCAACTTTTTAATAGTCAGTTTTGAATCTCGTCCATATACTTACCTCCTCGATATTTTATGTAAATATTATATCATATATAGCCCCAAAAGTCCACTAGTTGTATAAAATTCCTTTAAATTTTATCGGTTAGTAACAAACTAGTATCATTTTTGATTTATAAACACAATTCTTAATACTTCATACATTTATATAACACTCCTAAATTGTAATTTGTGATTATCTACGTCCTATATAATTTAATATCTTAATTGATAATGGTTTGAATATTAAATACATCACATATCCAATCATTCCACCAGTTACATTTGTTATTATATCTGTTATATCAGATGACCTACCATTAAATGGTTGTAATAGTTCTATGCTTAAACTTACAAGAAAAGCATAAAATATAACTTTTGATATTTTTGCATTGTTTTTATTCGTTAGTGGCAATAAAAATCCAAATGGAATCATCATTATAACATTTAATACTACCTGTCTCAAAAAATCACCTCTACGCATTAATATATCAATAAACGGTACTAAATTCATTGGTTCATAAGGGCACTGATGAAAATATAAAAATGGTATTCTTGTTAATATAGGCATTAAAGTAAAAAATAATACAAAAGATAAGTATATATACATTAAAGTATTTACAAAAAGTACATCTCTACCTTTCTCTTTCCATTTCTTATAAAATTTCCAAAAATATATTATTATTAAAACTACAAAATCCACTAACTCTTTCATATTTTTAATCTCCCCTCCAACTTACTATTGACTTACTTTCTGTTTGGTTTTATTTTTATAAATAGCAATTTCTTCAAATCTTCTGTTATTGAATTATTTGTTATATTAAACATAACCCATTTTCCATCGTGGAATGTTTCGGCATTATAAAGTATTAACTTTGTCAATTCCAACTAATTTTTCAAGTTTTTATTTTTCTACATTTCCATATATACACATCACTTTAAATTGTAATTTATAAATTGTTAGATTCTATAATATTCTTCTAATATTTTTGCTAATATCTTTGGATTTTCTTTTATTGTATTTTTACTTTTTCTATATAATACAAAACTAACAATAAAAACTAATAATTGACAATATTAAAAGTACATTCTTTTTTATAGTTTCTTTTCTTAAATTAAACATTTTTTCACACTCCTAAATTGCCTTGTAATTTATCTATTTTACTATAAATCTATAAATTGCATAAACTACCCATATAAGCCAAGAATATGCCCAAGCCTTAAATATAATACTTACTGTTAAATATACCATAGCAACTATTATTGCTATTATCCAGTTCATTATTTTTTTCTTATCCATTATTTTATACCTCCTCAATAGATTGTAATTTATCTTTCACTTTTTCAATATAATTTGAAATTCTATAATTTCATCATTACTTTTTGCATGAATTGTCCCTTTATGCAATTCTATTATTTCTTTTGTTATTGCAAGTCCTAATCCTGTACCACCATTATTTGTTTGCCTCGCTTCATCTCCTCTGTAAAATTTATCAAATAATTTTTCAAGTTTATACTCAGGAATAGTATCTCCTTTATTTTTAAATACAATTTCTATATCATTTTCATTTTCAACCATATTTATTGTAATAACAGTATTTTCATAACTATAATTAATAGCATTCTTTAGCAAATTTCCAAATGCCCTTGCTAATTTATCTCCATCTACATTATACATTAAAGTATCTGGCTTATTTAGATCTAATTTTAAATGTCTTTCTTCTAGCATTGGATAAAATTCTTCTATTAGCTGATCTAATAGCATTACTAAATCTATATTTTTTTTGTTTATAGTCATATCATTCAAATTGTATCTAGTTATTTCAAAAAACTGATTGGTAAGTTCCTCTAATCTCAATGACTTATCGAGTGCTATTTTCATATACTTATTTTGTAACTCTTTAGATATTTCTTTTTCTTCATTAAGTAAAGATAAATAACCTATAACTGAAGTAAGTGGAGTTTTTAAGTCGTGAGCCATATACATTATTAAATCATTTTTCTTTTGTTCTGCTTCTTTAGCTCTTTTTGTACTTAAAATATATTCATATTTTATTTGATTTAGCTTTTCCGAAAATTTAGTCATTTCATTAGGTAATTCTATGTTTTGAGTATCTTCATTTAAAATACTATCAAATGATTTATATAATTTTTCTATATTGTCAACCTTCTTAGAAAAAAAGCTATATAAAGCACCTCCTAAAATAACTATAATATAAAAAACAAAAATAGCCTCTTTACTATTAACACACCAATAATACAATTCGTAATTTAGTCTATATAAAATATTTCCTAAAAAATTCCCTAAAAACCAATCTAAAACTACTACATAGAAAATTATTGCTATAATGTAGTAAACTACAATTCTAAGAATTAACTTACCCACTAATTTCATTTTTTCATTAAATAATTCTTTATTTTTCAATTTTATATCCAACTCCCCATACTGTTTTTATAAACTTAGAATTTTTTGTATCTTCCTTCAATTTTTCTCTTATTCTTCTAATATGTACCATTACAGTATTATTATTTTCTAAATATTTTTCTTTCCACACTTTTTCAAATAGTTCTTCTGAACTTACTACATTTCCTCTTTTTTGTGCTAAATATAATAATATATCAAATTCCATAGGTGTTAGTTCAACTTGCGTTTCATATAACCTACAAATGTGTTTATCTTGATCTATTTCTAATCCATCTATATAGATAATATTTTCTTCACTTTTTTCATTATATTTTGTGTATCGTCTATATGCTGATTTTACTCTTGCCATCAATTCTAATGGATTAAAAGGTTTCGTAATATAATCATCAGCTCCCAAAGTTAATCCTTGTATTTTATCTTTATCTTCAATTTTTGCAGTTAGCATTATTACTGGAAAATTTAACCCTTTATCTCTTATCATTTTACATATTTTAAATCCATCAACATCTTTTATCATTACATCTAAAATAGCAAAGTCTAATTTTTGGCTTTCTATACAATTGATTGCTTCTTTAGCATCGTAAAATTTAAAAACATTGTAATTCTCGTTTTCTAAATAAACTTCCACTAAATCTGCAATTTCTTTTTCATCATCTAATACTAAAATATTCATTTTTTCCTCTTTTCTATCTCTTGCATTTTACCATATTTATTTAATATTTTCTATAACTTTTTTCAAATGTAAGGAAATGTTAAGATTTATTTAATCATTTCTTAAAACTTATTTTTTCATTCAGTTTTATAATATAAACAGGTTACAAGAAAGAGGAGAAAATCAAATGAAGAAAAAAAGAATAATAATACTATTAATAATACTTTTAGGAACATATCTATTTTTTAGGAACACTCCATTTAGCAATATATCTTATAATTTTAATAGATTTATTTCTAAAGTAACTAACACTTCAGAATATCAAACAATTAAACAAGATGTAAATAAAAATTATTCTGGAATAGGACAAGAAAAAGTAAAAAATAAAGATGGTTATTTTACTACATTTACAACTGTTGAAAAGCATAAAAAGACATATATTGAATATAAACAAAATAGTGATTCTTCTTGGAGTGATAATCAATATTGGGGTGGAACTATGGCAGAAAATGGTTGTGGTATTACTTCACTTGCAACTATTTTAAGTGGATATAATAAAAGTTATACTCCAGAGGATCTTAGACAAAAATATTATCCTGTATTAGATTATGACACACTTTCAAAAGAATTATCCAATACATTTCATATTAAAAATACAGATTTTTACTATGATAGTGTTCATTTGTCTAAAGAAAAATTACAGGAACATTTAGAAACAAATAGACCTATTTTGATTTGTGTATGGAATCAACCTCACAATAATCGTTGGACAACTAGCTCACACTATATGGTTCTACTTGCAACTGATGGTAAAGATATGGTTTATATTTCTAATCCAAATGGTGGAAAAAATGATAGCAAAAGTTCTGGTTGGTATCATTTCAAAGAAGTAACTCCTTATATTGCAAAAGCTTTATATATAGAAAGTTATGATTAAAGACAGCTTTAAACTGTCTTTATACTTATTTCTTATCATCACTACAAATTACTAGTTGATTAATAATATTATATCATAAACTTCCATTGAAAAATATGATTTTGAATAAAAACTAATTGTTAGGTATATATGGTTCTGTTTTATTCTCATTACTTGTTATTTTATCTGTTATTTCTTTACCATTTTCATCAACATAAACAATTTTATATCCATCATAATTTTCTTTAATATACTCTAAAAATTCTTTTACTTTATCTTCACCAATATAAAATCCTTTACCTGTATCAAGAATATTTGTTAGCATATAACCTTTATCAGTTAATGATACACTTATATTTTTGTATCCTAATAATGGAATGTCTACACTTATGCTTATACTTTGACTAAATCTTTCTGATGTATATTTTCCTGTATCGTTATCACTATATATATTCTGTAAATTTAGATTACTAAATAATTTATTCCAGATAATTCCATTGTCTACATCATAGAACTCTACATCTATATTTTCTTCTGAATCTTTATCCCAATAGTTATAGTATATAGTTCCAAAAGAAATATTATCTTTTAGATTTAAAACTTCAATAAATTCGCCAAGTGTCCTTGGTCTATAATATGAATTTACATATACATAGTAATCTGTATCTCCTTCAAATTTAACAGCAATAGCACACTTTTCGGCTATACCTTTTATTGAATATAAATCTCCTTTTTTACTATAAGTAGTTTTAGTATATGTGTCATAGCCTATTAAAGTTGTATTTCCAATATTTTTTATTATATTGTTTTTTGAAATTTTGGCTATTCTACTCGAATATTTATTATTAGTATATTCAACTTCTCCGAATTGCTGACTAATAGACATTTCATTCCATCTTGGTACTATTACAGTATCTGATATAGTTGTCTTATCGGTTTTTACCTCTTTAATAATCCATCCATCCTTTTTTGAAATAGCAATATCTGGCTTTGAGGTAAATATACCACTTTTATAAATTCCTATAACTGCAATAAATACGATACAAATTGGAGCAACAACATATTTTAATTTTAAATTTTTCATAATATTCACCATATTATTGGTTTTAACTTGATTTTTTTCTTCTATTAAGTATCTGTCATCAATATCTCCAATGGCTCTTAATAAATCTTTATTATTCATACAAACCACCTTCTTTCAAATAATCTTTTAGTTGACTCCTAATCCTCAATAGTATTGTTTTAACATTACTCTCGCTTATCTTATTATTAGAAGAAATTTCTTTAATCGAATATAAATACCAATACCTTTCTAAAAAAATTTTTCTTTTATCTTGTGATAATTTCGATAAAAAAACATTAAGTATATTAACCAACTCATTATAGTTAAATTCTTCTTCTACATTATTTTTTGAAGAAATACATTCGTTTAGTTCTTCAAGAGCAATTTCTAGTGTATAATCTCTCTTTTTAGCTTTTTTTCTTTCATATTGATTTATAGCCAAGTTTCTTGCAATTCTTCCTATATATACTTTTAGGATATTTGGTCTTTGTGGAGGAATACTATTCCAAGTTTTCAAGTATGTATCATTAACGCATTCTTTGGTTTCTTCATTATTTTGTAATATGTTAAATGAAATTGTAGTACAATACTTTCCATACTTTTTATCTGTTTCATATATTGCTTTTTCTTGTCTATTCCAATATAAATTTATTATTTCTTCATCTTCCATATTTTCCCCCTTCTTATCTATAAAGACAGAAATTATTTTCATTGGTTACACTTTTTTCATTTTTTTAGAAAAATTGAGCAAGATTTTTCACTTGCTCATATTTATAATATTTATTATTTTCAATTCCAGCGGTAAATTACTAGTTACCGCTTTCATTATAGCATTATTATAAAAAATGTATATGAAAATAGTCAAAAAATAATAAGCCAAAAAAGTATTTTCGTATATACATAACAAAAAACTAGAAACTCTAATGTTTCTAGTTTTAAAATATAAATTATAATTGTGTATATGGTAATATAGCAATATGTCTAGCTCTTTTTACAGCAATTGTAATATCTCTTTGATGTTTAGCACAACATCCAGTTGTTCTTCTTGGTAATATTTTACCTTTATCATTTACAAATTTTTTCAATTGTTCTGGATTTTTATAATCTAATTCAAAGTTTTTATCACTACATAAAACGCAAACCTTTTTCCTTGGTTTTTTGAATTTAGGATTAAAATCGTCATCATAATTATTATTGTTGTTATTTCTTCTTTGTTTTTTATCTGCCATTTTATATTCCCCCTCTCGTAATTATTTAAAATGGTAAATCATCATCAGATGATGTTCCAAAGTCTGATCCCATACTTCCTGGCATTGTATTTCCAAAAGTATTTTCAAAGTCGCTTGCACCTGAACCCATATCTCCTTCTCTTCTACTATCAGCAAAATATGCTTCTTCTGCAACAACTTCTGTAATATAGTGTTTTACACCTTGATCATCATCCCATGTTCTTGTTTGTATTCTTCCAATTACACCAACTTGTTGACCTTTTTTAAAGTATTTACTACAAAATTCTCCTAATTTACTCCAAGCAACAATATTTATAAAATCAGCTTGTCTTTCTTCTCCTTGTCTTGCAAATCTTCTATTTACTGCTAAACTAAATGAAGCAACTAGTGTATTGTTTGTTTGTGTATATCTTACTTCTGGATCTCTTGTAAGTCTTCCCATTAATATTACTTTGTTCATTTCTATCTTCCTTTCACTATAAATTAAAATTTCTTGAATGAATCTTTAATTTATAAATCTTTTTACTTTAATTTAGGTCCCACTTATTTTTTATTTTTTTACAACGATAAATTTTATTATATCATCTGTTATTCTATAAACTCTTTCAAGTTCTGTTATTGAATCTGGTTTCGCATCGAATTTGAATAACATATATGTAGCTTCTTTAACTTTATTAATTTCATAAGCTAATCTTTTTTTACCCATATTTTCAACAGATTCAACTTTTCCATTTTCATTAATTAATCCTGTAAATTTTTCTTCCAAAGCTTTTAAACCAGCTTCATCAACATTTGGATTAACAATGACAACACTCTCGTATTTATTCATTATTTTCACCTCCCTATGGATTATACAACCTAACTTTTTAGTTAAGTAGAGATTTAAAAATAGCTATACTATTTTTAAAGCATAGCTATTTTATCATATTTTATTAGTTTTTGCAATCAATTTTTTGAAATTTATTTATTTTGTTACTACTTTCTTTAGCATTTACTCTTTTTTGTAATTCCATAATAGGAATTGGAAGTAATGAAATACAAATTGTTATAATCCATTGTGTTGTATCCAAAGAAACTACGTCAAAAATATTTGCTAAAAATGGAACAAAAACAACTATTACTTGTATAAAAATGCCTAAAATAAAACTACCTGCTAAATACTTATTATTCAAAAATCCAACTTCAAATATTGAACTATCTGTCTCAACATTAAAACTATGTATTAATTCCAATAATCCTATTGCTAAAAATGCCATTGTTCTTCCTACTTCTAGTCCATAATACTTATTCCCAATGCTAAATGCTACTAATGTCAAACTTCCAATCATCATTCCTTCTAGAATAATTTTATTCCATAATCCATCTGCAAAAATTCCTTTTTTGCTATTTATAGGTTTTCTATTCATTATATTTTTTTCAGGTCTTCCTAAACCTAATGCTATTGCAGGTAAAGAATCTGTAACTAAATTAATCCATAATAATTGTATTGCAAGTAATGGTGATTTTACACCTAATATTAGTCCTATAAATATTGTTACTATTTCTCCAATATTTGTTGCAATTAAAAAATGAATTGCTTTTTTAATATTATCATATATATTTCTTCCTTGTTTTACAGCCTCTACTATTGTCACAAAATTATCATCTGTAAGAATTATATCAGCGGCATTTTTAGCTACATCTGTTCCATTTTTTCCCATGGCAATACCTATATCTGCATTTTTAAGTGCAGGGCTATCATTTACACCATCTCCTGTCATTGCAACAACAGCATCATTTTTTTGCCACGCTTTTACTATTCTGACTTTGTGTTCTGGTGTGACTCTTGCAAATACTGAATAATCTTTTATATTTTTTTCTAATTGATTCTGACTAATTTTATCTAACTCTTGTCCTGTTATAGCTTTATCTTTAGATGTATATATTCCTAAATCTTTAGCTATTGCTTTTGCTGTTTCTAGATGATCTCCTGTAATCATAACAGTCTTTATTCCCGCTTTTTTACATGTTTGTACTGCCTCTTTAACACCTTCACGTGGTGGGTCTATCATTCCAATTAATCCTACAAATGTCAAATTATCTTCTATATTTGTTGAATCTAATTTTGAAGGAATATAATCTAAATCTTTATATGCTACTGCTATTACTCTCAAAGCTTCTTGAGCCATTTGTTTATTATCCAACTGTATCTTAGATATCTCTAGATTTTGAATTGTAATATTATTAATATTGGTTGTATTATTAATTTGAGTAGAACATCTTTGTAAAAGAACATCTGGTGCCCCTTTTGTTATTACACGATATTTTGTTCCTATTTTATGTATTGTTGTCATCATCTTTCTATTAGAATCAAAGGGAATTTCATTAACTCTTGGCATAATTTTTTCCAAATTATTTTTTATAATATTTGAACTCATGCCAGATTCAACTATTGCCTTTTCTGTTGGTTCTCCAGAAACAATAAAATTTCCATTTTCCACATTTATTTCACAATCTGTGCATAATGTAGCAAGTTCTATAATAAACTTTTTATCTTTACTTTTTATATCTACTACTTTCATTTTATTTTGAGTTAATGTTCCTGTTTTATCTGAACAAATTACACTACTACTTCCTAAAGTTTCAACAGCAGGTAATTTTCTAATTATACTATTTTTCTTTGCCATTTTAGTAACACCTATTGATAGCATAATTGTAACTATTGCAGGTAATCCCTCTGGAATTGCAGCAACAGCAAGTCCTACTGATGTCATAAACATTTCTATTGGTTCTATTTTCTTTATTAATCCAATTACAAATATTATTATACATATTGCAAGACATGCTATTCCAAGTATTTTTCCAACTTCACCTAATCTTTTCTGAAGTGGCGTTTCAGGAGTTTCGTCATTCATAATCATATCTGCAATTTGACCAACTTTTGTATCCATTCCAGTTTCTGTAACAACTGCCCTCCCATGTCCACTTACTGTAATGCTTGCCATAAATCCTAAATTTTTCATGTCTCCTAATGGAACATCTTTTTTACAAAGAATCTCAGATTCTTTTGTAGCTGGTTCTGTTTCTCCTGTTAGTGACGACTCTTCGATTTTTAGATTATGGCTTTCCAAAATTCTACAATCTGCAGGCACATAATTTCCAGCCTCTAAATCTATTATATCCCCTTTTACCAATTCTTCTGCATTAATTGTAATCGTTTTGCCATTTCTAATAACTTTTGCAAGTTGAGGTGTCATTTGTTTTAATGCTTCTATCGACTTTTCTGCTTTCGCCTCTTGTATTACCCCCATAAGTGCATTAAATACTACTATTCCTATAATTATTATTGAATCAACATAGTCATTTTCTCCTTGCATCTTAGAAACAAGTGCAGATATAATTGATGCAACTATAAGAATAATAATCATAAAGTCATTAAATTGTTTTAAAAATCTGATAAAAAAACTTTCTTTTTTCTTTTCATTTAATCTGTTTTTGCCATATTTTTCTTGTCTCCTTATTACTTCATTCTCTGAAAGTCCTAACTTTTCATCTGTTTCTAGATTTTTTAAAACTTCCTCTTTTCTTAATGTATGCCACATTATATATTCCTCCTTTGAATTTGAAGTTGAATCATATTACTGTTTAACCTAATTTGTAATATATATTAATTTTAGTATTAACTGTAACAATGATTCTTTTAAAATATATGTTGCTTGTACAAATTTATTCCTACTTAAGATAAACGGGATAAGGGGACGTTCCTTAAAATCCCTCCAAATAGGGACTAAGTGACACTCC
>CANPFO010000035.1 GCA_947573555.1 uncultured Clostridium sp.
AGAAAACCTTATTCAATTATTCTTTTAGATGAAATTGAAAAAGCTCATCCAGATGTATTTAACATTTTACTACAAGTTTTAGATGATGGAAAACTTACAGATGCCCAAGGTAATTCTGTTAGTTTTGCAAATACAATTATAATTATGACATCAAATGCTGGTTCTAACTTAAATAATAATTCAATTGGTTTTGGAAAACAAACTGTTGATAAATCAAAAATTGAAGATAGCCTAAAAGATATCTTTAGGCCTGAATTCTTAAATAGAATTGACGAGATTATAGTATTTAATTCTTTACAAAAAGAACAATTATTGGAAATTGTTGATTTAATGCTAAATGATACAATTAAGGCATTAAGCCAAAAAGATATTTCCTTTGAAATATCTCTTGATGCAAAACAATACATTTTAGATAAAGGAACTAATATTAAATTTGGTGCAAGACCTTTAAGAAGAGCTATCCAAAGATATATTGAAGATGAAATTTCTGAGAAAATTTTAAAATCTGAAATTGTTGATGGTCAAACTATTAAAGTTAACTTCAAAAACAATGAACTTGTTTTTGAAATTAAATAATGTGCCAAAAGGGGACGCCCCCTTTGGCACAAAAAGGAGAAAAAATGTTTAAAAATATACCAAATATTTTAACTATATTAAGATTTTTATTAATACCCTTAATTTTATATTCTATTTATATGGGAAATTATGCTTTAGGTTTTATAATTTTTACTTTATCTGGAATTACAGATGTTGTAGATGGTTTTATTGCTAGAAAATTTAATTTAGTTTCTAACTTCGGAAAATTAATGGATCCTTTAGCAGACAAGCTTACTCAAGTTTCTGTACTCGCTGCTTTAGTTACATTAAAGATTATTCCTGTTTGGATTTTGATAATTGTTGTTTTTAAAGAACTTCTTATGGTTGTTGGGGCTTCTTTTCTTTATGGTAAAAACCTTGTTGTTTATAGTAAATGGTATGGAAAATTAGCTACCGTTTTGTTTTATTTAGCTATAGTTGCTTCTTTGTTGATTAAACAATTTAATCTTACTGGTTTTGTTGTTTGCCTTGATTTATCACTTTATTGTGTAGCTTTATTTTTTACTGTATTTTCTCTTTTAATGTATATTAAATGTTTATATCAAGGTGGTTTTATAGATAAAAGTGATTTAAATAAAGAAACTAAAACAGTTTTTGAAAATGGAAAATAATTTATAGGAGGGCTATAGATTAAGAAGTTAAGACTCTTTCACTCAGGCTAAAAAGCTATATTATATTCCTTTTAAATTGAACAACGAATGTGCCCTGGAATAGATGTAGAAGTTCTTAATCAAATTAATTAGGGAATCTCGCCTCACGAGGGCGCTGATTAATTTGATTTAGAACTTCTAATCTATGTAGGAAGCCGAGTTGTGAAATGAAAAAGGAATATAATATAGCTTTTTAGCCTGAGTGAAAGAGTCTTAACTTCTTAATCTATAGCCCTCCTATTCCATTTTTATTCGAAATCTTCTATTATTTGATATAGCTCTTCTTTTCCATTTACTCTTATCCCTTGTTCTATTTGTTCTTTATCTCTTTGAGTTAAATATTCTATTGATATTTCTGTTTGTTCATATATTTCTTCTTCATCATTTTCATTAATCAAATAAATTGTAATTTTTCCATTATCATTACGTAAAATATAATGTTGACCACAACTACTTTCAAACTCTCGATACAAAATTATATTATTACTAGAAAATTGTTGTACTTCCCAATTATCATATAATTTTTCTAGTTCATCTTTAGTTTTGTTTACTAATTCTTTTGGAATTGTAATATATTCATTTATTGTATGTTCACACTGCTTATAATATTTTTTTAATGTCAATGAAGCTGTTGGAGATATCTTTTCTTCTGTTGAATTTGCTTCTATTTCTGATTTTCCATTACTATTATTAAGTTCTTCTGTACATTCATCAGTAACTTTGTCTGATATCTCATTTATATTATTGGCCTCTATTTTTTCTTCTATTTGTCTATTTTTTTTACTATTATTAATTGAAATTGCTGATATTATTCCAATTACAATTATTGCTATTGCTAATAATGCTATAATTCCTTTTTTCATAATATTCCTCCATAAATTTTTATTTTATTATTTACAGATTTTGGATTATTTATACATTTTTAGTTATAGGATAATGGTTTAATCCAAAATTACGCTAAAATCCTTAAAATATAAGACTTAAGTGAAATGACGAATGTGAGCTGTGTTACTGGTCAGCCTAATTTGTAATATATATTAAAATACCGTTCTTTGCTGGTCGAACTTATCATATAAGGTAGTTATAAACTTTTCAAATATATAAAAGTTAATCTAGCTTATCTGTATAGATACCTGTCCTCCCAAACTGCGCATCACTTTATTTTAATATATATTACAAATTAGGCTGACCAGTAACTATCTTGTAACCATTTTTTTATTTTTTTCCAAATCGTTATTGTTTTATTATGTAAACGGTGATATAATATAAACGTTAATTAAAAGCTTATAGTAGTTAATTAAGTAATAATTTTGACTGCGGTAAGCTAAAACTTAGCCACTCAACAAGGAGGATTTCAGCATGAAACCTATCATTATCAGTCTTTTAGAAACCGATATGTACAAGTTCAGTATGGGGCAGGCAATTTACCATCAATTTCCAAGTTACAAAACTACTTGGACTTTCAAGTGTCGTAACATGGATGTAAAGTTTACCAAAGATATGGTAGAAGAAATTAAGTATCAAATTCAGGAATATTGCAAGCTACGCTTCACAGAAGAAGAACTTGCATATCTTGATAGCATCAAGTGGATTCGTGGTTCTTATATTGATTTTCTTCGGCTTTGGAAGCCACGTTATGAGGACTTTGAATTTTTTCAAGATGCGGAGTGCCATCTTTTTATCGAGCCTAAGGGTACTTGGTTAAATACTTCTATGTATGAAATTCCAGTACTCGCTATTGTAAATGAGGTTTACTTCCGAATGAAATACAACTACGATGAATTATTTGCAGCATTTAAGGAAAAGTTAGAGAATAAAATACAACTTCTTATTGATGGCACATATGACATTGGAAGCTTCAGTGAGTTTGGTCTTCGTCGCCGTCTTTCTGCTGAAGCACAAGATTTGGCAGTAAAGATGCTCTGCGAGAGTAACTCTAAATACCATAACTCTAAGTGTGTCGGCACATCAAATGTGTATCTTGCAAAAAAATATGGAGTAACTCCTGTGGGCACAATGGCTCACGAATGGATTATGTGTGTTGGACAAGGTAACCACAAACACAATCCTGCTTACTCCAATTGGTATGCATTGGAAGCTTGGGTCAAAGAGTACAGTGTACTAAATGGTACTGCTCTGACAGATACAATTACAACCGACTGTTTCCTTAAGGACTTCCAGCTAACATATGCAACCTTATTTAGTGGCGTACGCCATGATAGTGGTGATCCATATGAGTGGGGAGAAAAGATGATTTCTCACTACAATGGTCTCGGAATTGACCCTACTACAAAGACATTGCTATTTAGTGATAGCCTTGACTTTGAAAGAGCTCATAAGCTAAACGCATACTTTAAGGATCGTGCAAAAGTTGCATTTGGTATCGGTACTTATCTATCCAATGATACAAATGTGCCTCCTCTAAACATAGTTATGAAGACTACCGTTTGCAATGGCCAAGATGTGGCAAAGATTTCCGATACTCCTGGTAAGGGTATGTGCAAAAATCCGGAGTATGTAGATTATCTACAGAGAAGCATTGACTGGCGTATGTCACATTGAATAATTAAGTATTATAATGCAGTTACTAAGTTTTAGCAATATTGGCGGAATTCTTTATGAATTCCGCCATTTTCTTGTAGCCTTTTTTAATGTTGTTAAATTAGTATCTTATTAATTGAAATCTTTCCATTTCTATTAATTCGTATTGTAATTTCACCATCTAAGTCTGTCCTATAAATTTTACTTCCACACCCGTTCTAGTCTTTTTAAAACATTTAAATTTGGATGACCAAATTTATTATTTTTTCCTACTCCAATTAGTGCAACTTTAGGTTTTACAGCATTTAAAAATTCTTTTATTGATGACGATTTTGAGCCATGATGTGCTACTTTCAATATAGTAGATTTTAAATTCTTATATTTTTCTAAAATAGCTTTTTCAGCAATTTCTTCAATATCACCTGTAAATAGTGTAGAAATATCTTTGTACACCATCTTACAAACTAGAGAATTATTATTTATACTATTTTCACTAATTATTTCATTTGAGCTTGGCCATAATATATCAAAATATAAATCTTTTTCTATGTTTATTCTTTGTCCCGCCTCTACTACACTTACTTTTATATTCTGTTCTTTTACAATTTTTACAAATTCTTGGTAGTTAGCTGAACTTTTGAATTGTTTTCCTATAATGATATTTTTTACTTTTATTTCTTGCAATAAATATGGCATAGAACCGTACATGGTCACTATCAAAGTGGCTTATTATAATTGTATCTATTTGGGTAAAGCCTCTATCTAAAATATATGGAAGCAGAGTATTTTTTCCAATATCTACGTCTGAATTTAAACTGCCTCCACTGTCAATTAAAATCGTTTTATTTTTTGGTGTAACAATAAATGTAGAATCTCCTTGCCCAACATCAATAAAATATATTTTTAAATCTTTAGGGCAAAAATGCAAAAATACAATTATAAAAATTAGTATTATAAAAATTTTCTTTAATCTATTTTTATTTTCTCTTAATTTTATTTTTATTAAAGCTATCAAATTTCTTGTTCTTATTTGCGTTTTATTGGTTTTTTTAGCTAAATATATGTAAAATATAAGTAATGTTATATCTATCACCAAATAATAGTTTAAAATGGAAAATATGTTAGGAGTTGAAATATAAATTTTTGAAAATGGAATTTTTCCTATTTGAGATATTGTAGTTAAAATTTTTATACAAAGTTCTACTACTCCTGAAAAAAAACTTGCTATTTTTAAATTTATTAATGCTATTGTAATAAATAAAAATCCTATAATAATGATTGGACCTATAAAAACACTTAAAATTAAATTTGATATTAAAAAATAAAGATTTAATGTATTTAAATTATATAAAATTATAGGTATTATAAATAATTGAACTGAAATTGATATTGATATAAATTCAATTACTTTATCTAATTGTTTTTTAATTTTAGGTCTAATTTTATATTTGTATATCTTATTTTTTATATTTATACTTTTTAAAATTTTTAATATACTTTTATTGAATAAAACTATCCCTAAAACTCCTCCATAAGATAATTGAAACCCTAAGTTTTGAATTAAAAATGGATTATATATTAGAGTAAATAGCAAAGCTATAGAAACTGACGTAAGAATGTCATTTTTTCTATAAAATAGTTTTGAGGAAATCATCAGTATACTCATAATACCAGCTCTTGTGACTGATGGTGTAAAGTTAGTTATAAGCATATAAAATATTAGAATAAATATACTTAAGATTTCTGTATATCTTTTTCCAATTAGTTTCTTCCCTATTCTTGTTAATCCTAGCACTATATATGATATATGCATTCCTGATACTGCTAAAATATGTGACATACTAGCATTTCTAAAATTGTCTTGCATTTCTGAATCTATATCATTTTTATCTCCTAACATTACTCCCAGCAAAATTGGAGCTTCTTGCTCTTTTAATACTCTTTTCACATTTTCAATTACTCTATTTGATATTTTATTCGATATTAAAAATATTTTATTTCCTTGTTGCTTTCTTAATATTTTAACTGATGTACATTTTATTGTTCCATATATCTTAATTTGTTTTAAATGTTGTGAATAATCGGATCCTTTATAATTCCTTTGCTCTTGCGGCTTTTGGAAAGTTCCATTAAATGATATTTCATCACCATATTCTAATTTTAAATTTTTATTTGTTGAAATATAAAATTTCATCTTTTTATTATTTATTATTGTTTCAATTTTATATTTATTGTAATATTGTTTTTCTTCTTTATTGCTTATTACAATTCCTATATTATTGATACTTTCTTGTCTTGCTAGACTATTTCTTATATTCTCATAATTCTTATTTTGGAAATTTAAATTTATATTTGATATTATTGAACTAATAATTAATATTGCTATAACTTTTGAATTGAAATAAATTTTTGCATATCTAATATATCTTTTTATCGAAAATAATTTTAATTTTGTGGGCTTAAAAATGGTTTGACTAGAGAGATTGTTATTAATGCTTTGTTTCGCTCTACTGTAAACTTTATTTGTTATATATATTGCAATTATTGGAATATAAATTAAGACTATACTTTTCTCAAAGTATAGTCCCACTATTATACCTATAATATATCCTATAGTTGCAATTAAAATTGGTCTTTTCAAATTTTCCTCCTAAAATTGCTTTTAAAAAATTCTTCTTGCTCCTACATAATTTGTTTTATAATATCCACTAGAAAGTGTATCAATTCTTACTCCACTCTTTTTATTTGCTGCGTGTACAAATGAATTTCCCCCTATATATATTCCTACGTGGTTTATTCCTGACTTTCCAAACATTACTAAGTCCCCTGCTTGTAAATTACTTACAGATTTTCCATTGCTATATTGTGCAGCAGCAGTTCTGTTTAATGTTATTCCAAAATGTTTATATACATATTGTGTAAATCCTGAACAGTCAAATCCATTTGGTGTTGTTCCTCCATATACATATTTATATCCTAAATATTGTTTTGCATATGTTACTATTTCATTTCCTTTTGATGAAGTTTGTGTTGCTACTACTTCTGTTGTTTTTGTTTCTGTTACATTTGAGTTTTTTTCAGTATTTTTTGGTGTATTTACTTTTGTTGTATTACTTCTTGATGTTGAAGCACCTCTTGATGTTTCTTGTACTTTTTTTGTTGATGCTACTTTTCGATTAACTTTTGATGTATCTTCTGCTTTCTTTGTTGATATTTTTTCTTTTCTTATCCATCCTGTCTTTTCATCTGATGTTTTAACTTTTACCCAATCATTTATGATTTCTATTACTTCTATGTCTGTGTTTTTTGCTTGTTCTTGTAATTCTATTGCATTTATTAATGGTATTATTTTAAATTTTACATTTTCTGATATTATATATTTACCAGCTTTAACTATGTCAGTTTTTTCTATATTCTCTTCTGTTTTTACTTCATTTACTGGTTGTTCTGTTTTTGTCTGTTCTATTATTTGATTTGTATTTTCTTCTTGCTTAGGCTGTTCTATGCTTGTATTTGCGTTTTCTTCTTTTTTAGGTTGCTCTACATTTGTGATTGCATCCTGAGGTTTATTTTTTACTTTTATTAAGTCTTCTCTTACATATCCAACTATTTTCTTGTATTTGACTTTGTACCATCCATCTTCTTTGCTTAGTATTTCTACTTCTTCTCCTTCTGAGATAAGTTCTAATACCTTACATTCTGTGTTAGCTTTTTCTCTTAGTCTTACTGTTTCAACAGAAATTGTTCCTGTATTTGCAGCAAAACATATATTTATAAAAAACATACTTGCTAGATAAATTACTGTTATTACAAATATTATGTTTTTTATACTCATTCTTGCTTTCATTTTTTTCTCCTCATTATATTATATTCATTTTTATAATTATGTTTAAAATTATATAATTATTTTGCCATTTTGTCAAGATAAGAAACGTTTTTAATGCAAATGAGGCTCTTTTTAATTAATTTACAACTCCTGCTTACTACAATTATTTACTATAAAATCAATAACATCATCTTCTTTATAGTTCTCTTTATTTGCATTCCTATCTTCTTCTGTTAAATCAACAAAGTATTTGTTACATCCTGGCATAATTGACATTGAATCCAATGGATAACCTAGATTTCTTTTTTCACAAGGCTTGTCTACGAAATAGAAGTTGCTCTTGCTCCAACTATATTCTTTTGGTTCTTTTTCATCATATATTACCATTCCATATACCCATTTAGCTGTTAGTTTTCCACCATATTCTTTAACCAAATTGCAATAATATTCAATCATTTCGTCATCATTTAGTTCTTTTCCGTTCACTCTTCTTACATGAGTTCCTGGTTGTTTTTCTTTTGGCAACTCTTCTATATATAAATTATTATCCATACCTATAGTAGTAATTTTTGTTTTGTCATAATATGCTTTTGCTTTTATATAAGCATTTTCTATGGCATTCTTTCCTGTTTCTTCTGGTTTTAAATTTATTCCTAAATCTTTGATAGTTAATACTTCTATATTTTTCTCTTTTAGTTTTTCTGCATATTTCTTTATTTTGGCTGGATTTGTTGTTGCAAATAATACCTTCATTTACTTGACCTCCTTAAAACCATTTCTACTCCATAGCCATAGCGGAGTATGTATATAAAACTGTTAACTGATTGATATTTTTATATTTTTTGTTCATATGTAATAATTCTTACTTTATTATAAATATTCAAATACTTGTTCAGGATATAGTTTTAACTCTTTATTCTTAAATTTATCTATATCTATCCACATTGCATCAGTTTCGCAATTATCCTCTATTATATGATATGTTTCTTTATAATCAGACTCCTTTATATTAACATTATAAAATAATATTAATTCATGTGCATTTTTTCCATTGTATGTAAATATATTTTCAGAAATTCCTAGAAACTCTCCTACATTAATGTCTATACCAAGTTCTTCCTTAAACTCTCTTTTTAATGCATCTTTGCTGTTTTCAAGAAATTCAATTCCTCCTCCTATACTTCTATAAAATTCTTCAGATTTAATATTATCATATCCTTTACTAACCAATATTTTATTATCTCTTTTTATCATCCCAAGAACAATTGGTCTTATTTCCTTAAATTTGTCCATATTCTTTCAATCCTCCTCTACAAATTATTATTAGTCAAGCTAATTATTTTAATATTTCAAAAAAGTAAATGAAAGTAGTCAAAAATAATAAGTCCAAAAATCATTTTGTAAACTATTTTTTGAACTTATTTTTCTATTCTAATATTTTGTAACCTTTTAAGAAAAGTTTTTATCAATTACTGGTAATAATTGTTTCTTTCTAGAAACAACTCCTTCTAAAAACATTCTATTATTTTCAAGTTTTTTATCAAATGCTTTTTCTACTACATTAGCTTTTGAACCTAAAACAATTATTTCACTGTTGCTATTTAGTATATCAGTTATTGTTAATATAAACAAACTTAGTCCTTTAGCTTCTATTTCATTTTTAATTTGTATTTCTAATTTTTCTTGTCTTTTTAATACATCTTCTATACTTACTGTATTTACTTGTGCAATTACAAATTTTGTTTCATCTTTTTCTACACATTTTGCGTCTAAATTAATTAATTGTTCTTCTGAAAATTCATCTAAATCTGTTCCTGCTTTTAGCATTTCTAATCCATATTCTTGTACATTAATATCAGCAATTTTTGCTAATTCTTCTAATGCTTTTTTATCATGTTCTGTTGTTGTTGGAGATTTTAATAATAATGTATCTGATATTATTGCACTTGCCATCAATATTGCTTCTGTTCTTTCTATTTTTATATTTTTTTCTACAAATTCTTTATATAAAATTGTTGATGTGCATCCATATGGTCTTGCAGTATAGTATAATGGCTCTAATGTTTCAAAATTTGAAATTCTATGATGGTCAACTACTCCTAATATTTTAGCATTTTGTATTCCTTCTACACTTTGGCTAAATTCATTATGGTCTACTAATATTACCTTTTGACCTTCTTCTACTTTTTCTATTAATTTTGGAGCTTCTATATTTAAGTAATTTAATACATATTGTGTTTCTTTATTTATGTTTCCTAATCTTACTGCTTGTGATTCTTCACATCCATTTTTTCTATTTAAAATTTCTTTTACTATACTTGAGCATATTGAATCTGTGTCTGGATTTTTGTGCCCAAATATTAAAACTTTTTCTTCCATCTTTATTCTCCTTTTCCCTTATTTTATTTAATTTTCTTTTTATTTTTATTTACTATGTTTTCTACTATATAACATTTCATATATAAAAACAAGCGAACATTTTAATTTTCTTCTTTTTCATTTAAAATTCTCTCTAGTTCTTCTTTTGCAAATTCATATTTTTTATTACAGAAGTGACAAGTTAACTCTGCCTTTCCATCTTGTTCAATTATTTCTTTTAAAACTGTTTTATCTAATGTTGCTAATCCATCTGCCATATAATCTTTTGAACAATCGCACTCATACGTTGGAGTTATATTTTCTTCTATTATTTTTACATTTTCATCTCCAGTTACTTTTTTGGCAATGTCTAGTAAACTTAAATTTTGGTCTAACATTTTTGAGATTGCACCTGCTTTAAATATTGATTGCTCTACTTTTGATATTTCCTCATTTGTTGCATCTGGCATTGGTGTTACTATGTATCCTCCTGCTGATTTTACACCATCCTTATCAACTAAAACTCCTAAAGCAACAGCAGTATTTTTTTGTTCTGATTTTGAAAAGTATTCTGCAAAGTCTTCTGCTATCTCACCTGAAACTAATGGACAAATTCCCACATATGGTTCCTTTAGTCCAATATCTTTAATTACATTAATAAAACCTGTGTTTCCAATAGCTCCTCCTACATCTAATTTTCCTATATCATTTAAAGGTAAGTCTACTATTGGATTTGATACATATCCTTTTACTCTTGGAAAATTGTCTGAAGTTACAAGCATTGGTCCTATTGGCCCATTTCCTTTCATTTGAATGGTTAGCTTGTTTTTCTCACTTTTCATCTCGTTTCCCATTATTGTAGCTATTGTTAATAATCTTCCAAATGCAGCTGTTGCAAGTGGGCTTAAATCGTGTATCTTTCTTGCATTTTCTACAAGTTCTGTTGTGTCTGAGCATATTATTGATATTTTTCCATCATATGCTAAAAATTTAATTATTTTATCTTGCATTTTTTATCTCTCCTTTTAACAAGTTTAAACACCAATGCGCTTAAGTTAAGATTAATGTATCTTAACTTAAGCCCATTGGGTTCATCCTTGCTTTACATATGTATTTGGAACATATCTTTTCCTTCTCCACATACTGGGCAAACCCAGTCTTTTGGTAAGTCTTCAAATCTTGTTCCTTTATCTATTCCACTTTTTTCATTTCCGAATTTTGGATTATAAATATATTTGCATTGTGTGCATTCATATTGTTCATTTCCTGTCTTTTCAACAAAAAAGTTTTTATATCCTACTGCTATAGCAACTATTACTATTAATAGAAATGATAATGCTTTCCATATTCCACTATCACATAATATTACAGCAAACATTCCAAAAATTGCACTAATTCCATATAATACTAATACTGCTTGCTTTTGACTAAATCCTTTTGCTACTAATTTATGATGCAAGTGTCCTTTATCTGCTTTAAATACTGCCTTTATTGATTTTCCCTTTATCAATCTTCTTATTATAGCCCAAATTGTATCAAATATAGGAAGCCCTAAAACTATCAATGGTAAAACAATTACAGCGGCAGTATATGTTTTTGCTGCTCCCAATATTGATATTACTGCTAATGAATATCCTAAAAAGTTTGAGCCTGTATCTCCTATAAAAGTTTTTGCAGGTGTAAAATTAAATGGCAAAAATCCTACTAATGCACCTGCTAATGCTGTTATTAATACTATTGATATTAAAGATGAACCATTTAATACAAATATCACTAATAATGATATTGCTGATATTATTGATATTCCAGATGATAATCCATCTAGTCCATCAATTAAATTTATTGCATTTGTTACTACAATAACCCATCCTATTGTAAGTACTATTGATGTTATTTGGTTTATTTCTGGAAAGTTCAAAAATGGAAGTGTTATTCCTTCAATTCTTATTCCTGCTGCCGTAATACAAATTGCTCCTAATACTTGTCCTATTAATTTTGTTATAGGTCTTATTGTTTTTATATCATCAGCTATACAAAAAGTTGATATAATTATTATTCCTATTAGAAATCCTAATAGTTTTTTCCAGTATTCTTGTACTCCAAATAAATTTATGGAGTTTTCCATATTCATTACAATTAATAAATATATTGTAGCTACAAGAAAACCTAATATTACAGCTGGCCCACCAAATTTAGGAATTGTTTTCTTATGTGCTCTTCTTTCGTCTTTTGGAATGTCTATTGCACCTACTTTATTTGCAATTTTCATTGTATATGGTGTAGTAACAAATGTTACTACAAATGCAAGTATAAATGCTATTGCTATATTTCCCCACATATTGTGTCCTTTCTGAGTTTCAAAATTTTCTCTAAAATTTATTTCATATTATCATTTTCTATTTCTTTTAACATGTTTAGTCTTTCTTCGTATCTTCCACCTTTAAATTCTGTTCCTAACCAGTTTCTTATTATGCATATTGCTTGATTTGTAGATAAATAATCTCCACCTAATGTAATTACATTTATATCATCATCTGCTTTTGCAAATTTTGCAGATTCTTCATCAAAAATTGATGCTGCTCTAATTCCTTTAAACTTGTTTGCTGCTACTGTCATTCCATATCCTGACCTGCATATTAGTATACCGCAATTACATTCTTTATTTTGAATTGATTCTGATACTTTTTTCGCGTATATTGGATAATCAGTTCTTTCTTCATCATATGTTCCAAAGTCTTTATATTGTATTTCTTTTTCTTCAAAGTATCTTTTTATTTCTTCTTTTAATTTGTATCCTCCGTGGTCTGCTCCTATTGCTATCATTCGTATCACTCCTTATTTTACTTTATTATTTTTTCCAAAAATACATTTAAACTATATCACATATTTTAATATATTACAATAAAAAAGCTTAAAATATATAATTTTAAGCTTTATAAAAGTTACTGATTAGGCTAAATTGGTAATATATATAAAATAAAGTGATGCGCAGTTTGGGAGGGAATATATCTATACAGATAAGCTAGATAAACTTTTATATGTTTGAAATGTTTATAACTACCTTATATGATAAGTCTAACCAGCAAAGAACGGTATTTTAATATATATTACCAATTAGGTCGACCAGTAGCTTATAAAACTATTTTAGTATTCTAGCCATCTGAACTCCAGATGCTGATGCCATCATTAATCCTCTTGTCATTCCTCCTCCATCTCCTATTGAATATAATCCTTTTATACTTGTTTCAAATTTTTCATCTATAACTAATTTATTACTATAAAATTTTATTTCTGGTCCATATAGTAAATTATCTGGATTTGCGAATCCTTCTATGACTTTATCTAATGTTTTTATAAATTGTAGTATATCAGTCATTGTTCTATATCCTAGAGCAAAAGTTATATCACCAGGAACAGCAGATTGTAATGTTGGTTTTACACTATTATTTTTAAGCTCTTCCTCCCATGTTCTCTTTCCTCTATATATGTCTCCTAGTCTTTGAACTACTACATTCCCATTTCCTAGTTCATTTAAATTCTTTGCTACATTTCTTCCATATTCAATTGGTTTATTAAATGGATATGTAAAATTATGTGATACAAGTATTGCTAAATTTGTATTCTCACTTTTTCTTTCTTTATATGAATGTCCATTTACTAATGATAAATTATTGTCATATACTTCTGCAGATACAAATCCACTTGGATTTTGACAAAATGTTCTTACTTTATCTTTAAATGGTCCTGGCCTTCCTATAAATTTTCCTTCATACATATATTTGTTTACTTTTTCCATAACTTTGTCTGGTAATTCATATCTTATTCCTATGTCAACCACACCTGCTGTTGTTTCTATCTTGTGCTTTTCACACATATCAACTAACCAGTTAGCACCTTTTCTACCCACAGCTATTACTACTTTATCACTGTATATTTCATTATATTCATCTGTTTCTTTTTTATTTAATGATGTTATTTTTACTCCTTTAGCTTCTCCATCTTCTATAATTAAATCATCAACTCTTGTTTCAAATAACATATCTACATTGTTTTCTTCCAAATATTTTTCTAATCTTTTATATAATTCATGTGCTTTTTCTGTTCCTAAATGTCTAATTGGTATATCTATTAATGTTAAGTCTTCTTTTTTTGATTTTTCTTTTAGTTTTTTTACTTCTTCTATATATTCTGTTCCCTCTAATTTAGAGTCAGCTCCAAATTCTAGATATATTTTGTCTGCATAATCTATTAATTCTTTTGTCTTCTCTACTCCTATATACTTATGTAAATTTCCACCAACATAAATATCATCGTCTTCTTCATTGTATAATGATAATTTACCGTCCGAAAAGGCTCCTGCCCCTGAAAATCCACTAGTTATATTGCAAAAAGGTTTACATTTTACACATTTCTTTACACTTTCAATTGGGCAATTTCTGTCTTCAACTCTTTTTCCTTGGTCGATTAATAAGATGTTTTTATTTCTATTTATTTTCATCATCTCATAAGCAAAAAATATTGAACTTGGTCCCATTCCTACCACTATTACATCATATTTTTTCATTTAATCACTCCTTTTCACTTATATTCTATATTTATTTTTCTAAAATGTCTATAAGTTTTGAAAATAAAAATAATTATATTAATATAAAAAAATGAAAATAGGTCTAATTTTCCAAGTCCCTCTTTTTTATATTCATATATATTAAAATTTCGTTCTTTACTGGTCGGGGTAGTCATATAAACAAGTTAGAAATAGTTCAATAATGTAAGTATTAATCTGTCTTATCTGTATTAAATTGCCCCTCCCAAACTGCGCATCACTCAATTTTAATATATATGAATATAAAAAAGAGGGACTTGGAAATCTAGACTATAATTCTTTCACTTCTTCAATAGCTTAGGAATAGTCCATTTTTTCACTTTTGTCCCTATTATAATTTTATTTAATTGCTTTTTCGGCATATTTATTATTAATAATTTTGTCATAAGGAGCTTTTTGAGTTAATTCTCCAGCTTCACTCATTACTTCTTGTAATTTTTCAAAAGCTTCTTGTTTTAATATTGGTGTATCATTCCATGCGTCTATGTCCATATAACTTTGAATAGCTGTTGCTAATAAATTAATATCTGTATCAGGGAAAAAGTCTTTAATTACTTCTGCTATTTCTTTTGCAGAATGTTGTTTTACCCATTGTTGGCCTTTATATATAGCATTTGTAAAGTTCTGTATTAATTCTTCATTTTTTTCGATATAACTTTTCTTTGCAAAATATGCTGTATATGGTATTTCTCCTGATTCTTTTCCTACTGATGCTACAACATATCCTTTTTCTATTTGTTCAACATTTGATGCTGTAGGCTCAAATAATGTTACAAAATCTGCATCTCCTGACGTAAATGCACTTGCCATTAAGTCAAATTTTATGCTATCGTCTAATACTAAGTCTTTAGATGGATTTAGATTATGTTGTTTTATTACATACTCTAGTGTCATATATGGCACTCCACCTTTTCTTCCCGGAATTACTGTTTTTCCCTTTAACATATTCCAGTCAAAGTTCTCTATTTTTTCTTTTGATACTAAAAATGAACCATCTCTTTTTGTTAATTGTGCAAATACTTGTGTATGGTCTTCTTTTCCCTCATTATACACATATATTGATGCTTCTGGTCCTGCAAATCCTATCTGAGATTCTCCAGATAATACTGATGTCATTACTGCATCTGCTCCGTTGCCCTGTTGTTAAATCTAATTCCATTCCATATTCTTTAAAATATCCATTGCTTATAGCTACATATTGTGGTGCATAAAATACTGACCTTGTAACCTCATTTACTTTAATTTTTTGCAACTCATTTTGATTTTGATTAGTCCTGTTATTGGCTATTAATATGCCTATTAATATAACAGCAACTATAAGTATAATAAAAACTATCATTATGTTCTTTTTCATACTTACCTCCTTTTCTTTTATATTTTATGTATATTACGAAAAAAATGTTAACCGTTTTGTATTTTATGGAAAATATTAATATTGAATAAAAGTTTTCTATTGTAATATCTTTACCAAATTTCCTATTTTCGTCAAAGCAAAATGGACAATGCCGATTGCATCTGTTTGTTACCATTACATGAATAAAATCTGATGTCTTAATTTTGTTATTAAACATACTTTCTTACCTCCATTATTAGGTGTGTGTGTTAATAGTTTCCATTAGCCTTAATACTATAGTTCTACAATTATACTTGTCCTCCCTTTATTATTAACTTACCAATGTATATTTTACTTACAAAACTTCATCACACATTATGTTAATTATCAATATAATGTTTCGTAAAGTTTCGATTTTTTCTACAATGAAAAATAGAAATTGTAAAATAAAAAGTTAACGAAAAAAATTATTAATGTATCTTTTCAAAAGATACATTAATAATTTTTTATATCACAATTTCTTTTTGAATGGAATGAACAAAATTTTAGGTATTTTATTTTCTTATAAATCTTTCAAGCAATAATACTCCACCATACATTATGCCTGCAACTATTCCTAATATTATTACACTTGTCATTACTAAATCTAATTTAAATACTTGCCCTCCATATACTATTAAATATCCAAGGCCTGCTTTAGAAACTAGGAATTCTCCTGATATTACACCTACAAGTGAAAGCCCTATATTTACTTTTAATGAATTTATAAATGTTCCTATATTTGCTGGTATTACTATTTTCGTTAAAAGCTGTAATTTAGTACATTTAAATGTTCTTGCCATTTTTATTATTTCTTTGTCTGTTTTTAAATATCCATTCAACATTTCTAGTATTGTTACAATTAGCGAAATTGCTATTGCCATTACAATTATTGCTGGAGTTCCTGATCCAACCCATATAATTATAATTGGTCCTAGTGCTACTTTAGGTAAACTATTTAGTACTACTAAAAATGGTTCTGATACTTTTGCCAAAAACTTAGACCACCATAAAATTATTGCAATACCTACTCCCAATAATGTTCCTAATCCAAATCCAACAAATGTTTCGTATACTGTAACCTTTATATGCATTAATAATTCATTTGACACTAAATTTGTAAATGTCTTAAATATTCTACTAGGTTGACTTGTTATAAAACTATCTATTATGTTAGCATTTGCTAATAATTCCCAAACTATTAAAAAACCGACTAAAATTAGAACTTGTGTTAATATTACTAAAAATTTATTTAATTTTATTTTTTTTAGGTATTTTTTCCTTTCATTTGATATCTGTCTATTTTTCATTTACACCAAGCTCCTTCCATAAAGTATCAAAGTATTTACTAAATTTAGGACTTTGTCTGCAATTTATTGGTGTTCTGTTTTCCATTTCAAAATCAATTTTGTGTATGTCTTTTATTGTTCCTGGCCTTTTACTTAAAACTAAAACTCTATCTGCCATGCTTATTGCTTCTG
>CANPFO010000036.1 GCA_947573555.1 uncultured Clostridium sp.
TGGGACATGGTTCTATGTATCATAGAAGACCAGGTTCAATGGGATCTACATCAACACCAGGTAGAGTATTTAAAGGTAAAAAATTACCAGGACATATGGGAAGAGTTACAATTACAATACAAAACTTAGATGTTGTAAGAGTAGATATGGATAAAAATGTAATATTATTAAAAGGTAGTGTTCCAGGAGCAAAAGGATCTATCTTAAAAATAAAATCAGCTGTAAAGGCTAGCAAATAGAAGGAAGGAGGAATACAGAAATGCCAAAAATAGATGTATATGATATAAAAGGTAAAAAAGTAAGTGATGTTGAATTAGCTGAAAGTGTATTTGGTATTGAACCAAATGAAACTGTAGTACATAGTGTTTTAGTAAATTATTTAGCTAATCAAAGACAAGGTACACAAAGTACAAAAACAAGAGCAGAAGTACGTGGTGGTGGTAGAAAACCATGGAGACAAAAAGGAACAGGTAGAGCAAGACAAGGAAGTATTAGAGCTCCACAATGGATAAAAGGTGGTATAGCTTTAGGACCAAAACCTCGTTCATATAAATATACAGTTAATAAAAAAGAAAGACAATTAGCAATAAAATCATTATTAAGTTCTAAAGTATTAGAAAAGCAATTAACAGTTGTTGATAAATTAGAATTATCAGAAGTAAAAACAAAAACAATGGTTAAAGCATTAACAGATTTAAAAGTAGAAGGAAAAACATTAATAGTTCTTTCAGAAAAAAATGAAAATGTTTTAATGTCAGCAAGAAATATAGAAGGTGTTAAAACAATTCTATTAAATAATATAAACGTATTTGATTTATTAAAATACAACAATTTAGTTTTACCTCTAGAAACTGTTAAGAAAATTGAGGAGGTGTACGCATAATGAGAGCAGAAGAAATCATAATTGCGCCAGTTGTTACTGAAAAAAGTAATGATGAATTACAACAAGGAAAATATACTTTTAAAGTAAATAAAAATGCTACAAAAGTTGAAATAGCTAAAGCTGTTGAAAAACTTTTTGAAGTAAAAGTTTTAAAAGTAAACACAATGACAGTTAAAGGAAAAGAAAAAAGAGTTGGATACCACACAGGTAAAACTTCAGATTGGAAAAAAGCTATTGTAACAATAGAAACAAATCCAGGAGAAGCTACATATTTAGCTAAAGGTGGTAAAGAAACAAAATCATCAAAGAAATTTAAGGATAGTATTGATGAGTTTATGGGAGCATAGTAATAAATCGATTAAAAGCAACAATTTGCACATTTTTAATATTTATTTCAAACTTCGGCATACACACGTATAGCCTCAGCTTGATATAAATATGAAAAATGCACATCTTATTACTTTTAATCAATTTAAAGAATTAGGAGTAAATACCCAAACTAATAAAATATCGAGAAATAACTCGGATAATAAAAAATATCTGTTATGCGGAGCAGGAAAAAAATCCGTAAATAATAAATAGAGAAGAGAATTTATCAAAAACGAATTTGACAAAGTAAGACGAAGTTTTTCATAAATTCGAGAAAGGAAAATGAAATGAAACACTTTAAAGCATACACACCATCAAGAAGAAATATGACAGTTTCTGATTTTTCAGAAATAACAAAGAAAACACCTGAAAAATCATTACTTGCTAAAAAGAAAGAAAAAGCGGGAAGAAATAGTTATGGTAGAATAACAGTAAGACATCAAGGTGGAGGAAACAGACAAAAATATAGAATTATAGATTTTAAAAGAAGAAAAGATAATATTGAAGCAGAAGTTATAGGTATAGAATATGATCCAAACAGAAGTGCAAATATAGCATTAATCCAATACAAAGATGGAGAAAAAGCTTATATATTAGCACCACAAGGATTGACAGATGGAGATAAAGTAATATCAGGAGAAAATGTTGATATAAAAGCTGGAAATTCAATGCCAATAAATAGTATTCCAGTAGGTACTTTAATTCATAATATAGAATTAAATCCAGGTCAAGGTGGAAAATTAGTAAGAACAGCTGGACAAAGTGCTCAATTAATGGCTAAAGAAGGAAAATATGCAACATTAAGATTACCTTCTGGAGAAATGAGAAAAGTATTAGCTACTTGTAGAGCAACAATAGGAGTTATAGGTAACTCAGACCATGAAAACGTTAAACTAGGAAAAGCTGGTAGAAAACGTCATATGGGATGGAGACCAGAAGTTAGAGGATCTGTAATGAACCCAGTAGATCACCCACATGGTGGTGGTGAAGGTAGAGCTCCAGTAGGTCATGCGGGACCAATGACACCTTGGGGTAAACCAGCTTTAGGATATAAGACAAGAAATAAAAAGAAACAAACTAATAAATTTATAGTAACAAGAAGAAAATAAAACTGTTGTCCAAATTTATAATTTGACGTTGACAGTTATATACAAAAATTATGTAAAAATTTTTGTATTCATTAGAAAATGATGGAAGGGAGGACATTAGAATATGTCTAGATCAAGTAAGAAGAAACCATTCGTACAAGAGAAATTATTAAGTAGAATAGAGAAAATGAACGAAACAGGAAATAAAGAAGTTCTAAAAACATGGTCAAGAGCTTCAACAATATATCCACAAATGGTTGGTCATACAATAGCAGTACATGATGGAAGAAAACATGTTCCAGTATATATAGCTGAAGAAATGATTGGTCATAAACTAGGTGAATTTGCTCCAACAAGAACATTTAAAGGTCATGCAGGAGACAAAAAAACTACAGTTAAGAAATAAAGGAGGTAAGTAAAGTGGAAGAAACATTAGTTAAAGAAGCTAAAGCAACACTTAAATTTGCTAGAATTTCTGCTAGAAAAGTGAAAATAGTGGCAGATTTAATAAGAGGAAAAGATGTTGATGAAGCGTTAGCAATAGTAAAATTCACACCAAAAGCATCATCAGAGATAATAGAAAAATTACTAAAATCAGTAATTGCAAATGCCGAGAATAATCATGGAATGAAACATGAAAATTTATATGTTGCTGAAATATTTGCAAATCAAGGTCCAACACTAAAGAGAATAAGACCAGCTGCAAAAGGTTCAGCAGTAAGAATAAGAAAAAGAACAAGTCATATAACAATAGTATTAAAAGAAAAGGAGGCTTAATTAAACCATGGGACAAAAAGTACATCCAACAGGTGCAAGAGTTGGTATAATAAAAGATTGGAACTCAAAATGGTATGCAGATTCTAAAAACTTTGCAAATTATTTAGTAGAAGACCAAAAAATTCGTAAATTTTTAAAGAAAAAATTATACGTTGCTGGAATTTCTAAAATAGAGATTGAAAGAACAGCTAAAATAGTAAAAGTTAATTTATACACAGCTAAACCAGGAATTATAATTGGTAAAGGTGGAGCAGGTGTAGAAACAATAAAATCAGAAGTATCTAAATTAATAGGAAAAGATGTTAATTTAAATATTGTAGAAGTAAAAAATATAGATACTGATGCACAATTAGTTGCAGAAAATATCGCAGGACAATTAGAAAGAAGAATTTCATTCAGAAGAGCTATGAAACAATGTATGCAAAAAGCTACAAAATCTGGAGCTTTAGGTATAAAAACAGCTGTATCAGGAAGATTAGGTGGAGCTGACATGGCTAGAACTGAATTTTATAAAGAAGGAAATATTCCATTACAAACTTTAAGAGCTGATATAGATTATGGATTTGCAGAAGCAGATACAACATATGGAAAAATCGGTGTAAAAGTTTGGATATATAAAGGAGAAGTTCTTCCAAGTAAAAAAATGGAAGGGGGAGACCAATAATGCCATTATTACCAAAAAGAACAAAGCATAGAAAAATGCAAAAAGGTAGAATGAGAGGAAAAGCAACAAGAGGAAATAGAGTTACAGATGGAGAATATGGTATACAAGCTGTAACAGCAGGATTAATTACAAGTAATCAAATTGAAGCAGCCAGAATTGCTATGACTCGTTATGTAAAAAGAGGGGGAAAAGTTTGGATAAAAATATTCCCAGACAAACCAATAACTTCTAAACCAATCGGAACTCGTATGGGTAAAGGTAAAGGTGCTCCAGAATATTGGGTAGCTGTTGTAAAACCAGGAAGAGTAATGTTTGAAATTGCTGGTATACCAGAAGAAACAGCTAAAGAAGCTTTACGTTTAGCAATGAACAAACTACCTAACAAAACAAAATTTGTTAGCAGAGAAACTGAAAAGGTAGGTGGAAATGATGAAGATTAGTAAAATAAGAGAAATGTCTTCACCAGATTTAGAGAAAGAATTAGGTGAACTAAAAACAGAATTATTCAAATTAAAATTTAGTTTAGCTACAAATGGATTAGATAATCCAATGAAAATAAAAGAAGTTAAAAAGGATATAGCTAAAATAAATACTGTATTAACAGAAAGAAAAATAGCAGAAGCTAAGGCTTAATATAACAGTTGATTATATTTAAAAAAGAGGGAATCATTTATTAACAAGGGTAGAGGACAAATCTTGTCTATATAAAATACCCAAGTAAAAGATGTGTACCCTGACAAAAAAAGAAGGAGGATTCATAGATGGAAGAAAGAAATCTTCGTAAAACTATGACAGGAACTGTAGTATCTGATAAAATGGACAAAACAGTAGTTGTAGCAGTTGAAACAAGCGTTAGACATGATGTATATGGAAAAACAGTAAAAAGAACATATAAATTAAAAGCTCATGACGAAAACAACGAATGCCAAGCTGGTGATAAAGTTGAAGTTATGGAAACAAGACCACTTTCTAAAGATAAAAGATGGAGAGTTGTTAAGATTGTTGAAAAAGCAATCATAAAATAAAAATGATGTAAGTTGGCAAACGAAAATTTTAAAAATTTTTGTATGGCGATGAACGAACAAAGTGAGAGAAAGGAAGGAAACAGGTAATGATACAACAACAAACAATATTAAAAGTAGCAGACAATACAGGTGCAAAAGAAATTATGTGTATTAGATGTATGGGTGGATCTTATAGAAAAACATCAAACATTGGAGACGTAATAGTTGCTTCAGTTAAAACAGCAACACCTGGTGGCGTTGTTAAAAAAGGCGATGTTGTAAAAGCTGTTATAGTAAGATCTAAAAAAGGACTAAGAAGACAAGATGGATCATACATAAAATTTGATGAAAATGCAGCTGTAATAATAAAAGAAGACGGAACACCAAAAGGAACACGTATATTTGGGCCAGTTGCAAGAGAATTAAGAGAAAAAGATTATATGAAAATTTTATCTTTAGCTCCAGAAGTTCTTTAAGCCGTTAGCGAGGAACGAGCTTTACGGATTAAAGATACAAATTAAGATAGCTGTGTGAAGCAAAGCAAACTACAGATATCATATGCAGGGCTGAGCGATAGCGAATTTGTAAACTTTTAAGTTTTAGTGCCGTTAGTAAGGAACGAGCTTTACGGATTAAAGATACAAATTAAGATAGCTGTGTGAAGCAAAGCAAACTACAGATATCATATGTAGGGCTGAGCGATAGAGAATTTGTAAACTTCAAATAGAATCAATTAAACATGAAAAAGGAGGGAAAACTCTAATGAGAATAAGAAAAGGAGACACTGTTCAAGTTTTATCAGGAAATGATAAAGGAAAAACAGGAGAAGTATTAGAAGTAATACCAAAGTCTGAAAAAGTCATTGTTAAAGGTGCAAATGTTAGAAAAAAACATGTTAAACCAAGAAAACAAGGAGAAGAAGGCGGAATAATATCAATCGAATGTGCTATGCCAAGTTCAAAAGTAAATGTAGTATGTCCTAAATGTGGAAAAACTACAAGAGTTGGATATAGCCAAGAAAAAGGTGAAAAAGTTCGTGTTTGCAAAAAATGCGGAGCAAAATTAAAATAGAAAGGAGGATTAATAAATAATGGAAAAATTAAGAGAACAATATGAAAAAGAAGTAATCCCAGCAATGATGAAAAAATTTAATTATAAATCAGTTATGCAAGTTCCAAAACTTGAAAAAATAGTTATAAATATAGGTTTAGGAGACACAAAAGAAAATCCTAAATCATTAGAAAATGCAATGAATGATATAATGCAAATTACAGGTCAAAAACCAGTAATAACAAAAGCAAGAAAATCAATAGCAGCATTTAAATTAAGAGAAGGTGTAAACGTAGGATGCAAAGTAACATTAAGAGCAAATAAAATGTATGATTTTGCATATAAATTATTCAATGTTGCACTTCCAAGAGTTAGAGATTTTAGAGGAGTTTCAAGTAATTCATTTGATGGAAGAGGAAACTACTCAATGGGTATAAAAGAACAATTAATTTTCCCAGAAATTGAATACGATAAAGTAGACAAATTAAGGGGAATGGATATTATATTCGTTACAACAGCTAATTCTGATGAAGAAGCAAAAGAATTGTTAAGATTAATGGGAATGCCTTTTAGCAACTAATGTGAAAGAACATTGGAAAAATTGGAAACATATAAACTTGAATAAAGTCAAGGAAGGAGAAAATATAGAATGGCTAAAAAATCAATGAAAATAAAACAAGCTAGACCACAAAAATATTCTACTCGTGAATATAATAGATGTAAATTATGTGGAAGACCACATGCATATATTAGAAAATTTGGTATTTGCCGTGTATGTTTTAGAGAATTAGCACATAAAGGCGAGATTCCAGGTGTTAAAAAGGCTAGCTGGTAAAAAATACTCATATATAAAAAGAAAAGGAGGAAAAAGAGTTGAATATTACAGATCCAATAGCAGATATGCTAACAAGAATAAGAAATGCAAATACATCAAAACATAAAACTGTTGATATACCTGCTTCAAAAATGAAATTAGGAATGGCTGAAATATTATTCAATGAAGGATATATAAAAGCTTTTGAAGAAATAAAGGATGAGAATCAAGGTATAATTAGAGTTACTCTAAAATATGACGAAAAAGGAAATAGAGTAATTGATGGATTAAAAAGAATTAGTAAACCAGGATTAAGAGTTTATGCTTCTAAAGATGAATTACCAAAAGTATTAAATGGTTTAGGAATAGCAGTAATTTCTACATCACAAGGTTTAAAAACAGATAAAGAAGCAAGACAACTAGGAGTAGGTGGAGAAGTATTAGCCTATATTTGGTAGGCAAAGCTCTTAATGAAAGCATTAATAAATGCTTAAGTTTTAGACATAAGCTTTACAAATTAGCATTAGCGAATTTGTAGTCATTTAGAAAAAAGGAGGGAAAACTTAAAATGTCAAGAATAGGAAATAAACCTATTACAGTACCATCAGAAGTAACTGTTACAATAGATGGACAAAAAATTACTGTAAAAGGACCAAAAGGAACATTAGAAAGAGAAATACATAGAAACATTTCTTTAGAAATGAATGAAAATGTAATTAAAGTTATTAGAAAAAATGATGAACCAAGTAACAGAGCTTTACATGGATTAACAAGAACTTTAATTAATAATATGATAAATGGTGTAGTAAACGAATATACTAGAGAATTACAAGTAAATGGAGTAGGATATAGAGTTGCAAAACAAGGAACAGGGTTAAATATGACTTTAGGATACTCACATCCAGTAATATTCGAAGCACCAGAAGGAATTTCTTTTGATGTACCAAACCCTAATACAATTATTGTTAAAGGAATTGACAAAGAATTAGTTGGTCAAACAGCTGCTGTTATAAGAACTAAGAGACCACCTGAAGTATATAGAGGTAAAGGTATTAAATATGCTGAAGAAGTTATTAGACGTAAGGAAGGTAAAACTGGTAAATAAATTTTGATATAAGAAGCTTTTTAAGAAGGGAGTAATGGAAATGGTTAAGAAGACAGATAGAAAAATGGAAAGAACAAGAAGACATTTAAGAGTAAGAACAAAAATATCTGGAACAAGTGAAAGACCAAGATTATGCGTATATAGAAGTAATAGCAATTTATATGTACAAATTATAGATGATGTTGCAGGAAAAACTTTAGTTAGTTGTTCTACATTAGATAAAGATATAAAAACAAAATACAGCAATAAAGAAGCAGCAAAAGAAGTAGGAACAATGATAGCTAAAAAAGCATTAGAGAAAAACATCGAAACTGTAGTTTTTGACCGTGGTGGATATGTATATCATGGAATAGTAAAAGAACTAGCAGAAGCTGCTAGAGAAGGTGGATTAAAATTCTAGTAATTGTTATGAGTGGAGCAAATTACAGAAAAAGGCTGTTGTGAGCGAAGCGAATTACAAATGTTAGAAGAAACCATATAGAGAATGGAGGAAAGGAAAACCGATGGAAGAAAAAAGCGAATTAAAAGAAAAAGTAGTTGCCATAAATAGAGTTGCAAAAGTTGTTAAAGGTGGTAGAACTTTTAGATTTAGTGCAGTAGTTGTAGTTGGTGACGGAAACGGGCATATTGGTGTAGGTAATGGTAAAGCTGCTGAAGTTCCAGATGCAATTAAAAAAGCTATGCAAGAAGCTAAAAAGAACTTAGTAGAAGTTCCAATAGTTGATACAACAGTGCCTCATGAATTTGTTGGAAAATTTGGTAGTGCAAAAGTATTATTAAAACCAGCAGCAGTTGGTACTGGATTAATAGCAGGAGGAAGTGTTAGACCTGTATTAGAGCTTGCAGGATATAAAAATATAAGAACAAAAGTTATTGGAACAAATAATCCAAGAAATGTTGTTTATGCTACAATAGAAGGATTAAAATCTATGCAAACTGCAGAAACAGTAGCTAAAAAAAGAGGTAAAAAAGTAGAAGAAATATTATAATAATTATAAAATTAAATAAAGGGTATCACATATTTATATAGGTATGGAAGGACATACTTGTCTATAAAAAAAGCCTGTAAAAAAAATGTGTCCCCTGTCATAAAAAAAGAGGAGGTGCAAGCATAAATGAAACTAGGAGAATTAAAACCAGCTGTGGAAAAAGTTTCAAAAAGAAGAGTAGGACGTGGAATAGGTTCAGGACTTGGAAAAACATCAGGAAGAGGACATAAAGGACAAAAAGCAAGATCTGGCGGTGGAGTAAGAAGAGGATTTGAAGGTGGTCAAACACCATTATATAGAAGACTACCAAAAAGAGGATTTACTAATATTCACGCTAAAAACTATACAGAAATAACATTAACAATGTTAAACAAATCAACAGTAAATGATGTTACAGCAGAATCTTTAGTAGCTGATGGAATAATAAGCAAAATAAATGATGGAATAGTTGTATTAGCAACAGGAAATCTAGATAAAAAATTAAATGTTAAAGCTACAAGATTCACTGCAAAAGCAAAAGAAAAAATTGAAGCTTTAGGCGGAAAGGCTGAGGTGATTTAATTGTTTAAAACAATCAAAAATGCATTTAAGACACCTGATGTAAGAAAAAGAATATTATATACATTATTGTTAATAGTAATCTTTAGATTAGGATGCTATATTACAGTACCAGGAGTAAATAGTATAGTATTAAATGAAGCAATGGGAACAAATACTGGAGTTGCAGGATTAATAGACATTATTTCAGGAGGAGCATTTTCAAGATTTTCTGTTTTTGCAATGTCAATAAGTCCATACATTACAGCGTCAATTGTTATTCAATTATTAGCAATGATAATACCTTCTTTAGAAAGATTGACAAAAGAAGGTGGAGAACAAGGCAGACAAAAAATTAATAGATATACAAAAATACTAACATTAGTATTAGCTTTAATAGAAGCAATTGGAGTATTTGTTTCATACAAAGCTTCAGGTATATTTATAAATACACAATTTTCAACAGCAGCATTAGTAGTAATATCATTAGTAGCAGGTACTTCTATATTAATGTGGCTTGGAGATGAAATAACAAATAAGGGTATAGGAAATGGAATATCAATGATTATCTTTATAGGAATTATTTCAGGGTTACCAAGTTTTGCAAGAACACTATGGAATCTTATGGTTACAAGTAGTGGATTTAGTACAACAGGATTATTAATGGCTATAGGAATAGCTATAGGTGCAATAATTTTGATTGCAGGAGTTGTATTTATACAACAAGCTGAAAGAAGAGTACCAGTACAATATTCTAAAAAAGTTGTTGGAAGAAAAATGGTTGGTGCACAAAGTACACATATACCATTAAAATTAGCAATGGCAGGAGTTATGCCAATAATATTTGCATCATCATTCTTAACATTTCCAGCAATGATAATACAAATATTTGCAAAAGATATTTCTACATTAAGTGGATTTTGGGCAGGAGTATATAAATTCTCAATAGCTACATCATCTTCAACAGTAGGTATTGGATATACAATAGCAAATGCTTTAATATACTTAATATTAATAATGGCATTTACATTTTTCTATACTTATGCAACATTTAATCCAGCAGAAGTATCTAATAATATTAAACAAAATGGTGGATTTATACCAGGAATTAGAGCTGGAAAACCAACAACAGATTATTTAACATCAATAATAACAAAATTGACTTGGTTTGGAGGATTTTTCTTAGCAGTAATAGCAATATTACCAATGCTATTAAGATTCACTGGACTAAATATTGCCTTTGGTGGTACATCAATATTAATCGTTGTAGGTGTAGCATTAGAAACAGTTCAACAATTAGAATCACAATTAGTAATGAGACATTACAAAGGATTTTTAGAATAAAATAAATAACATTGTGGGGTAGATATGTGATTTTACATATCACCCTATAATGATTTTTATAATGTTTATTAATAAATTATATATTAAGTAATTATTAATCAAAGTTAATGTAGCTAATCTGTATAAACAAGAGTCTTACCAAGTTGCCTATGCTATTAAGTTAAGATTAATGACAATCATATATTAATATTTTTGTCAAAAACATAGCTAAGGTCTACCTTTGGGTCTTTGACTTTAAATATTAATATATGATTGTCATTAATTTTATTATATATTATATATTATATAGTAGGTTTTAATAATAATAGTAAATATTATAAAGATTATTATAATGTTAATAGTCTAAAATTTTATATTATAAGGAGAGGTGTACTATGATAATTATTATGTTAGGAGCACAAGGAACAGGGAAAGGAACAGTTGCAGGATTAATAAGCGGGAAAATAGGAATCCCACAAATATCAACAGGAGATATATTTAGAAAAAATATTAGTGAAAAAACAGAATTAGGAATAGAAGCAGACAAATATATATCAAAAGGAAATCTAGTACCAGATGAAATAACAGTACCAATGGTTGAAAATAGATTAACTTGGGAAGATGCTAAAAATGGAGCAATATTAGATGGATTTCCAAGAACAATTGAACAAGCAAAAAAATTGGATGAAATATTAGAAAAGAAAGGTGAAAAAGTAGATTTAGTAATAAATCTAGTGACACCAAAAGAAGAAATTATTGATAGAATGCTAACAAGAAGAGTATGTACAAATCAAGAATGTAAAGCAACATATAATATAAAATTACACCCACCGATAAAAGAAGGAATATGCGATAAATGTGGGGCAGAATTAAAACAAAGAGCAGATGATTCTGATCCAGAAGCTATAAAAAGAAGACTAGAAATATATGAACAAAAGACAAGTCCATTAGTAGAATATTATGAGAATAAAGGAGTTTTAAAAACAGAAACAGTAAGTGTATCAATAAATAGAATGGGGCAGGATGTTGCTGAAGACGTAGTGAGACAATTGGGACAGGAATAGTTTGTCTCCCAAAAATGTCGAAAAAACAAGAAGCTTGGAAGGAAGTAAATAATATGGTAACAATAAAGTCTAAAAAAGAAATAGAGCTTATGAGAGAAGCTTGTAAAGTAGTAGCTATTGTATATAAGGAATTAGAGAAAAATATAAAACCTGGAATTCCTACGCTAGAATTAGATAGAATTGCTGAAAAAACAATGAGAGATTTAGGAGCAATTCCAGCTGAAAAGGGTTATGATCTTGGAATAAGAGGAATACCAAAGTTTCCTGCTTCTATATGTGTATCAATAAATGATGAAGTTATACATGGAATTCCTTCTAAGCATCGAATTTTAAAGGATGGAGATATTGTAAGTGTAGATACAGTAGCATTAAAGAATGGATTTAATGGAGATGCAGCAAGGACTTTTATAGTTGGAAATACATCAAAAGAAAATAGGAGATTAGTTGATGTTACGAAACAGGCTTTTTTTGAAGGTATAAAATATGCAAAGCCTGGTAATAGAATAGGTGATGTATCTCATGCTATAGGAGAGTATGTTCATTCACAAGGCTTTTCAGTAGTTAGAGAATTTCAAGGACATGGTATAGGTAAAGAAATGCATGAAGATCCAGGAATACCAAATTATGGAAAAGCAGGAAGAGGAATAAGATTAGAGCCAGGTATGACTTTGGCTATAGAACCTATGGTAATTCAAGGAAAACCAAATATTTTAGAACTTGAAGATGGTTGGACAATAATAACAGAAGATGGAAGTATGGCCGCACATTATGAAAATACAATTTTAATTACAGAAAAAGAGCCAGAAATATTGACAATACTTTGAAATTGTTATATAATAAAATAGTTATTATTAAAATGGAAAAATTATGAATAAAGTGCTTAAAAATAATAATAAATTGCTCTTATAGGAGGGGATATCTTGGCAAAGGAAGATGTTATAGAAGTAGAAGGAACGGTAGTTGAATCATTACCAAATACAAATTTTAAAGTTGAACTTGAGAATGGACATCAAATATTGGCTCATATTTCAGGAAAACTTAGAATGAATTATATAAAAATTCTACCAGGTGATAAAGTAAAATTAGAACTTTCACCATATGATTTAACAAGAGGTCGTATTATTTGGAGAGCAAAATAAATGATTGTAGTATTGCTTTAGCAATTAGAAATCATTATATACAAAAATAAAAATTAACCCAAATATATAAAAAAGCTTTAAAAGCTAATTAAATAGGAGGTGCAAAAAATGAAAGTAAGACCATCAGTAAAGAAAATATGTGACAAATGCAAAGTAATAAAAAGAAAAGGGGTAATTAGAGTTATTTGCGAAAACCCTAAACACAAACAAAGACAAGGATAAATTTTTAGTATAACTAAAAACAGAATTGCATAGAAAAATTACTTTGCAATTTTCCGTGTCTATAAATCTTTTGCTTCTAACAGAAGCGAGATTCGTAATTAGCTTATAACACAAATAGATAGCGGCTGTGAGGTATAAACCTAACATATCAATTTGTGTTTATATATATGTCTTGAAGATATCTAAAGACCCAAAAGCAAGGGCGCATTTCACCTTTAGAAAAAATAGAGACAAATAATAAAATATAATAATAAAAAAATTTTGGAGGTGCAAAATAATATGGCTCGTATAGCAGGAGTAGATCTACCTAAAGAAAAAAGAGTAGAAGTAGGACTTACATATATTTATGGAATAGGATTAACAAGCTCTCAAAAAATTCTAACAAAAGCTGGTATAAATCCAGATACTAGAGTAAAAGACTTAACTGATGACCAAGTTAATGACATAAGAAAGGTTATTGATGAAGCATATACAGTTGAAGGTGATTTAAGAAGAGAAGTTGCTTTAAACATAAAAAGACTTACAGAAATAGGATGCTACAGAGGATTAAGACATAGAAAAGGATTACCTGTAAGAGGACAAAGAACAAAAACAAATGCTAGAACTAGAAAAGGTCCTAGAAAATTAGTAAGTAGAAGCAAAGATTAATAAGATAAATAGATAGAATTAATATCCTAAAAATAAGGAGGGAATTTTAGAAAATGGCTAATAATAAAACAACTAAAAAACCAGTAGCTAGAAGAAATAGAAAAAATATTGAAAAAGGTGAAGCTCATATACATTCTAGCTTTAACAATACAATAGTAACAATTACTGATACACAAGGAAATGCTATATCTTGGGGAAGTGCTGGAGAATTAGGATTCAAAGGTTCAAGAAAAAGTACACCATTTGCTGCTGGACAAGTAGCTGAAACAGCAGCGAAAGCAGCTATGGAACACGGTTTAAAATCAGTAGAAGTATATGTTAAAGGACCAGGAGCTGGAAGAGAAGCTGCAATAAGAGCACTTCAAACAGCAGGGTTAGAATTAAGCAGTATAAAAGATGTAACACCAATACCACATAATGGTTGTAGACCACCAAAAAGAAGAAGAGTTTAGTTAGTTGTTAACGAAATCATTTTTTAAATGATTGAGTTATACAAATAACTGATACAAAAAATACAAAGTATTTTTTGTATACATTAGAAATAATGAAGGGAGAAAAGAAATGGCAAGATATAAAGACGAACAATGTCGTAGATGCCGTAGAGAAGGACAAAAATTGTTCTTAAAAGGTGAAAGATGTTTTACAGATAAATGTAGTATATCTAGAAGAAATTATGCTCCTGGACAACATGGTCAAAAAAGAGCAAAACTTTCTGAATACGGTACTCAATTAAGAGAAAAACAAAAAACAAAAGCATATTATGGAGTTGGAGAAAGACAATTTAGAAAATATTTTGAAATGGCTTCAAATAAAAAAGGTGTAACAGGTGAAAATCTATTACAAATATTAGAAAGCAGATTAGATAATGTTGTATATAGATTAGGATTTGGAACATCTAGAGCACAAGCTAGACAATTTGTAAATCATGGACAATTTGAAGTAAATGGAGAAAGAGTTGATATACCATCTTATTTAGTAAAATCAGGAGATATAATAACTGTAAGAGAAAGCAAAAAAGATAATGTAACAATAAAAACAAATATTGAGGTAAATTCATCTAGACCAGTTCCAGCTTGGTTAGAAAAAGATAATGAAAAACTAAGTGGTAAAGTAATTAGATTATCTGCTAGAGAAGATATAGATCTTCCAATAGAAGAACATTTAATAGTAGAGCTTTACTCAAAATAATAGTTTTGGAAAGTAAGTGTAAAGGTTTAGTCAAAACTTTAAAATTTTACTTAAAAAAACTCGTAGTTTTTAAAGAGTTTGAGATATGTCTCAATTTAGGAGGTAAAAATGATAGAATTTGAAAAGCCAAATATTGAATGTCTAGAAATTGATGAAGCAAATAATTATGCAAAATTTGTATGTGAACCATTAGAAAGAGGATATGGTGTAACAATAGGAAATTCATTGAGAAGAATCTTACTTTCATCACTTCCAGGATGTGCTATAACAAGTGTAAAAATAGATGGAGTGTTACATGAATTTTCATGCATACCAAATGTAGTTGAAGATGTACCAGAATTAATTGTTAATCTAAAAAATGTAAGATTAAGATTTGATGGTAATGAAGAAAAAGTAATTAGAGTTAACTTTAAAGGCG
The DNA here is from genome assembly GCA_947573555.1 of uncultured Clostridium sp. Classification (GTDB taxonomy): domain Bacteria; phylum Bacillota; class Clostridia; order TANB77; family CAG-508; genus CAG-269. The sequence continues at coordinate 15,283 of CANPFO010000036.1, forward strand.
CAGGAGAAGTAACTGCAGCTGATATACAAACAGATGGTACTGTAGAAATATTAAATCCAGATTTACATATAGCAACAGTTTCAGAAGGTGGAAGCCTTGTAATGGAAATGACTGCAGACAGAGGAAGAGGATATAATTCTTCAGAAAAGAATAAGAAGCAAAATCAAGATATTTCAGTACTTCCAATTGATTCAATTTATACACCTGTTAAAAAGGTAAATTATCAAGTTGAAAATACTAGAGTTGGTCAAATGGTAGATTATGATAAATTAAGTATAGAAGTATGGACAGATGGAAGCTTGAAAGCTCATGAAGCTTTAAGCCTAGCTGCTAAAGTAATGACAGGACACTTAGAATTATTTATTGATTTATCTGAAGCAACTAAAAATACACAAGTAATGGTTGAGAAAGAGGAATCTAAAAAAGAAAAAGTGTTAGAAATGTCAATTGAAGAATTAGAATTATCAGTTAGATCATATAATTGCTTAAAAAGAGCTAATATATCAACAGTTGAAGATTTGATAAATAAATCTGAAACTGAAATGATGAAAGTTAGAAATTTAGGTAAAAAATCTTTTGATGAAGTAACAGCTAAATTACATTCATTAGGCTTAGACTTTGCACAAGAAGAAGACTAAAACAATTTTAAATAAGGAAGGTGAAAAAATTGGCAATAAATAGAAAATTAGGTAGAACTACAGATGTAAGAATGGCGATATTAAAGAATTTAACAACAGATTTATTAGTAAGTGGAAAAGTTGAAACAACTTTACCAAGAGCTAAAGAAGTAAAATCTATAGTTGATAGTATTATATCTCTTGCAATAAAAGAAAAAGATAATTTCGAAGAAGTAGAAGTTAAAGTTTCTAAAGCAAAATTAGATTCTAAAGGTAATAAAGTAACAGAATTAGTTAAGAGCAAAAATGGTAAAGAGTTCTTAAAAGTAGTAAAAGAAGAAACTACAGAAAAGAGACAAAAAGATATGCCATCAAGATTAAATGCTAGAAGAAAAATAATGAGAAAAGTAAATAAAGTAAAAGATGCTGAAGGTAACGTTATAGATGTACCAGCAAAATTATTTAATGAAATAGCACCTAAATATGCAGATAAAAATGTAGGTGGATATACTAGAATAATAAAAGCTGGACCTAGAAAAGGTGACGCAGCAGAAGTTGCAATATTACAATTAATATAAAAAATATCCCTTAAGGGATATTTTTTATGCATTTTAGATGTGATTATTTAAATAGCTCTAATATATTTACTCTTAAAGCATTTGAAAATCCGAGAACTTCAAAATCTGATATAAATCTTTTTCCATTTTCAAGTTTAGAAATATCAGAACGATTAATTTGATATCCCATAACTTGCATTCTAGCACATAAATCTTCTTGTGTTATTTTTTTTTCTTTGCGAATTTTTTGTATATTTTTTCCTATAATATTAAAAGAATTTGTGTTTTCATTTATATTTTTCATAATGAACCTCCAAAGAATGTTCTGTTTTTGAACATTTTTATTGATTTTATAATAATATTATGGTAATATTGTTCTATAATAGAACAAAGATAAGATGATTTTTGAAAAAAATACAAAAGAAAGGAAAGAAGAATGATGAAAAAATTTAAGAAAGAAAAGGGAATAACATTAGTAGCACTAGTAATAACAA
>CANPFO010000037.1 GCA_947573555.1 uncultured Clostridium sp.
TAAATCGACAAAACCCCTCAAGAAAAGTGAGACAAACAAAACCTGTCCCAAATGTATCAAATAAATTCCTCCCAGACTAAATTTGCTAAGTCTATCCCCTTATTTGTTAATTTTATATTATCTAAATCAACAATTATTAATCCATCTTCAACTAATTTTTGCAATTCATTTCTAAATAAATAAATTGGGTTTTCTCCAAATTTTTCTTTAAACTTAGATATACTAATTCCATCAATTTTTCTTAATCCTAAAAGCATATATTCTTTTTTCATATCATATTTATTTTGATTTTCGTGTATAGTTTTAACATCATTACTTGTATTTTCTAAATATTTATCTAAATCATTTGTATTCGAGTACCTACACCCATTTATATATGAATGTGCGGCAGGTCCAATTCCAATATATTGTTTCTGCTCCCAGCAATTCATATTATGTTTTGATTCACTTCCAGAAATTGCAAAATTTGATATTTCATAATGTTTGTATCCATTTAGTTCTAAACAATCTTTTGCATACTTATATTGCATTCTTTCCGCTTCTTCATTAGGTAATTTCAAAATCCCTTTACTTATTTGTCTTTCAATTTGTGTTCCTTCTTCTACTATCAGCGAATATATAGAGATATGTTTAGGTGCTGGTTTTAAACCTATTACTTCTTGTAAACTTTGTTTTAAATCTAATAATGTTTGTGTTGGAAGTCCTAACATTAGATCTATATTTATATTATTGAATCCTATTTCTGTAGCCCAGTTATATGTATTTAAAAATTGTTCATAATTATGAATTCTGCCTATTGTTTTTAGTATTTCATTGTTTGTACTTTGAAGGCCTATACTTAGCCTATTTATTCCACAGTTTTTATATTCTTGTAGATTTTGTTTTGTTACTGTTCCTGGGTTTATTTCTATAGTTATTTCTATATTTTGCGTATTTTTTGTTCCTAATATCTCATATATTTTTTCTAAAATATTTTTTATTAACATTGGCTTTATCGAAGAAGGGGTTCCTCCCCCAATATAAATAGTTGTTACATTATTTTCTTTTAATAAACTTCTATTTTCCTCAATTTCTTCAATTATCTTTTTTGAATATTTTTCTTGTAAATCGAATTTATTTGAATATGATATAAAATCACAATAGTAACACTTTTTTACGCAAAATGGTATATGTATATATATTCCTAATTCCATTTTTACTCCTATATTTCTTTAGCAATTTGAATAATCTTTTTTAGTCTATAATTAACTCCTGATTTTCCAAGAGGTTTTTTTAACATTTTTCCTAATTCTATTAATGATATATCTGGATTTTCTAGTCTTAATATAGATATTTCTTTTAGGTTCTCATCTAAAGTGTTAAATTTATTACTCTTTTGCAATTTTTTTATAGCATCTATTTGTTCTACTGATGCATTAATAGTTTTGTTTAAATTTGCGGTTTTACAATTAACAATTCTATTAACTTTTCCTCTCATCTCTCTTTGAACTCTTATGTCTTCATACTTTAAGACACTTGCACTTGCTCCTAGTAAAGCAATAAATTCAGAAATGTCTTCTCCATCTTTTAAATATATTGAATATTTCTTATTTTGCTCTAGCTTTTTATTTTTCACTTCCATATCATTTAAAATTTTGCATAAAGAATTTAGATTTTGCATATTTGATAAATTAATTTCTAAATGATATGTTTTGTCTGGGTTATTAATTGAGCCAGCTCCTAAAAAGCTTCCTCTTATAATTGCTTTTTTTTCATCTATATTTATTTTTTCTAATCTGGCTAGTTGAATTTCATCTTCTACTACTTTTATTCCTTCTACATTATCTTTTATTTTAAATGTTATAATAAATGATTTTCCGTCAAATTCTATATTATGGTTTATGTCCATATTTTTCAACAATTTAGAGAATCTATTTATATTGTATTGACTTTCAGTTGCATATCTTATATTATTTTTTGATATACTAGCATTTTTAGATATTAAATATCCTATAAGCTCATATTTAACTTCATTTTTCTTATTTAAATTATTTATTTTACTGAGTTCTTCTTTTAAATCTGATGAAAATGACATTTATTTTCCTCCATTACTTTAATCTTGTTACTATAATTCTATCATTGTTGCATAAATCTTTCTTTGCATAAGTACCTTCGAATTTGTCTTCGTTTTCTAAAGTCTCAATTACATCAATTTTTTGGTCATATCCTATTTCCAAGCATAGGTATCCTCCAAATTTTAAATATTGATATGACTGCTTTATTATCTTTTTATAAAAGTATAATCCATCATCTCCACCATCTAATGCTATATGTGGTTCTTTTTTTACTTCTTCTTCTAATTGTTTTATAACATCTGTTTTTATGTATGGTGGGTTTGAAACTATTATATCGAATTTTTGCTCGTTTAAATTTGTAAATAGGTCTGAATTTACAAATGTTATTTTATTTTGAACTTCATTGCTTATTGCATTTTTCTTTGCTATTTTTAAAGCATCATTACTTATATCTAATGCTGTAATTTCACAATTTTCGATGTATTTTGCAAGTGATACTGCAATTGCTCCACTTCCTGTACATAGATCTAATATCTTTTTGCAATTATTTTTTTTAGCTATATTTATAACTTCTTCTACCAATATTTCTGTGTCTTGTCTTGGAATTAATACATTACTATCTACATAGAAGTTCAATTTCATAAATTCTTTTTGATGTGTTATATGTTCTATTGGAAAGCCTTGCCTTAATTTTTTCACATATGAAAAATAAATTTTTTCTTTGTTTTTTTCTAGCTCATCCATATCATTTACAATTACATATTGTCTTGGCTTGTTTAATACAAATTGCATTAATAGTCTCGATTTCAGTTTTGGTAATTCAATATTTTCATTTTTTAACTCAATCATAGATTTTTTCATAGCTTCTGCTATTGTCATATAACCACCTTCTTACATACATTATTTTATCATTCATTTGTATTACTTGCAAGTTATAAAAAAAGAGTATAATTGGTTAATTATACTCTTTTTTTAATTTATTTTATTATAACATCAGGTTCATCCTTATATTCACACACATATTTACCATTTTTCTTGGCATATATATTATAATCTTCTAATATCTCTTGATTTTCTCTTATAAGTTCTTTTTTATAGTGCTTAAATACTCCTTCTACTAAATGCTCTTCCTTTTCTCTTACACTATCTCTAACTCTGGACCTTAATAAGAACTCATATTGTTTTCTTACACTTTGACATTTTCTTTCATGTTGTTCTATATTGCCATCTTTAATTTCTTCTATCATATCTCTTTTTAAATCTAAGTATGTTTGCATCTCTTGACCATCTTTCTCAGATTGCCCTAATATTCTTTTTAGCGCCTCAAAATTAATTGATTGTATTTTTGTAGCAAAAGTTCTTGAGTTTGCTTCTCTTCCTTGACTTAGTAATCTAAAGAATGATTTAAAATTCGCAATTTGCTTAATTATACTACTTTGCTTTTCTACTTCGTCTGAATTCTCCCAATTAATTTTGTTGTATGCAGCCCTTTCAAAGGCATCTAATTCTGTTATTGCTTGTTCTGCTATTGCTTGTTCTTTAAGTTTTGCATATGCTCTTATTAATGCAAATTTTGCCTCTTCCCTCTCTCCTTGGTCATCATTATGATATGTGTCTAATAAATATTCAACAGCAATTTTTCTTTGTGCTTCTTTTTTTCTTTCTACTGTCTTTCTATTATCACCTAATACAATTTCTGCCCCTTCTAATTTTTCTGCTATTTGTTCTGCTTTTAAGAAGTTATCTATTTCCTCTTTGCTCTTTCCTCTAAAAATTACTCCTTTTAGTCCACTCCATTTGTCTTCTTTTCTTTTTTCTTCAATATACTCATCTAATGAATCTACTTGATTTTTTTGAATTTTCTTTAGGGCTTCTTCATCATATCTATTTTGCAAATTTCCTCTTTCATCTGCTAAAATTGTTCTTCTTATTCTTATAGTTTCTTCTCCCTTATGTCCAATAATGTCTTTTCCTTCCAAAGTAAAATCGAATTGAACATTTTTCTGATTTATATAGTCTAATAATTCCAAAAAATGAGGATATTCTTTATCTTGCGATTGGCTGTTCTCTTCTATTTGCCTTTCCACATATGATATTACTTTTACTATATCTTCTTTTTTTGTAGATATTGCTGTTGTTCCAATTACAACTTCTTGGGGTTTTTCATCTATAATATATTTATATAATACTATATAAACACTATTTCCTTTTGGAGATGTTCCTTCTCTAAGAATTAATCTTGGTCTATATTCTGTTTTAAATATGTTACCACTATAAATTATCGCACCACTTTCTCTTTCATTTTTTTCTAATAAGTCTTCTTTTTTTTGTTCTTCTCTCATCTTTTTCTCCTTTGCTTTAATCTATTATATTATTTATAGCATATGAACTTCTATTTTTCAATAGTTTTTACCATTTTTTTTGCTATTTTTTCTTAATTTGTAATATAACTAATTTTTGTAATAAAATATCCAAAAATTATAGATGTTATAGAAATTATGATATCTTCTATATTATTTACTTGTGGAAATAATATTAATATAGAACCTAATGTAAATCCTATTATTATATACATTGTTTGTATATAAAATTTTTTTAGTAAATATTTAATTATTATCATAAATACTATGCTTCCAATTATAACTCCAATTGCCATTGGGATTAATACTGGAAAATATAAATTTGCCAATGAGTTTAAATATAATGTATATGTTCCTAATAATGTTAAAATAATAGTACTGCTTACTCCTGGTATAACAATTCCAGCTGACATAAGCAAACCACTAATTACTAAATATATATAATTTATACTTTCTAATGAATTTTTTATTTGAATTTTATCTTCAAAAATAACCATACATATGCCAATTATTAATGCTACTACTATATATATTAGATTTTTTATTTTAAATTTTTCTTTTTTATTTATATTGTTTATAAGTAATGTTGTTCCTCCTAGAATTAGACCTATAAATACACAGCTTGTTTGCATTGGGAATTTTAATAATATAAATTGCAATAATCTGCTAAATAAAATTATTCCTAGAAATACTCCTAGAACAATTGGAAATAAAAATTTAAAATTATTTTTTACATCTTTAAAAAAGTTTAATATACAGTCTAATAATTTTTCATATATTCCAAATATTACACATAATACCCCACTACTAATTCCTGGTAATATTGCTCCCGCTCCTATAAACATTCCTTTTATAACTTCAAAAAGAAATTTCATATTTAGACCTCCTCTAAGATATTAAAATTTATTCATTTTTTATCTAAATATGAAAATTTTATTTTACTAAATTTTACATGCTTTTACTTGTATAATTCTATTCCCTTGTATTTTTTCTATTTTGAAAACAACTTTATCTGTTTCTATACTAAGTTCCTTTTCATTATTACTTGGTATTCTACTAAGTTCAAATAATAAATATCCCGAAATAGTATCGTAATCTCCTTCTGGTAATTCTATATCTAGAATTTTTTCTACTTCATATATTGGCATTTCTCCATCAATTATAAAAGTATTATTATCTAGTTTTTTATATTTTATCTTTTCAATATCGTATTCATCATATATTTCCCCTACAATTTCTTCTAAAATATCTTCCATTGTAACAATTCCAGCAGTTCCTCCATATTCATCTACTACAACTGCAATTTGCTTTTTGTTTAATTTTAGTTCTTTAAATACATCATCTATATATATACTTTCTAAAACATAAATTGCTTCTCTTGCAATATCTTTCAATTTTACATTTTCGTTTTTTTGTGACAGTAATAAATCTTTCACATGTATAATTCCTCTAATGTTATCTATGTTTTCATCATATACTGGGATTCTACTATATGTTGTATTTTCATTTAATAGCTTTATTGTTTCTTGTACTGTTAGCTCCATCTCTAATGCATATACTTGTGTTCTAGGAATCATAATTTCTGATATAATCCTATCATTAAATTCAAATATATTATTTATCATTTCTTTCTCATTTTTTTCTATTGTTCCATTTTCTTCACCAACATCGACCATCATCTTTATTTCTTCTTCACTTATGTTTTCCTCTTCCTCTCCAGTTATTCCAAAAATCTTACATATTATATTTGTTGAAAATGTTAGCAATTTTACAAATGGTAATGTGAATACTGAAATTGTTTTAATAATACCTACTGATATAAAAGATAATTTTTCAGCATACTTCATTGCTATTCTTTTTGGTACAAGCTCTCCAAAAACTAATGTAAAATATGAAAGAATTATTGTTATTATTATTATAGAAATTTCTTCCCATCTAGCTAAACTAATAATTGGCATTAATTTATATAACTTAGGAGCTAATATTTCTGCAAATGTATCTGATGCAAATGCACTTGATAAAAAACCAGCTAATGTTATTCCTATTTGAATTGTTGCTAAAAACTTACTTGGATCTTTAATCATGTTATATATTTTTTTAGCTTTTTTATTTCCTTCTTTCGCTTTCAATTCTATTTTTACTTCATTTAATGATATAAATGCAATCTCTGTAGCTGCGAAAAAAGCGTTTAATGCAATTAATATAATTAAAACTGTTATTTGAGATATCATAAAAACCCTCCTATTATATTATAATCTTTTATTTTCATTTTATTTATATTTAAAAAAAATATATTATGGTCATGCACTTTTAAAAAATTTTCACATATAATTTTATATAAGATTTTGGAGGTGCATTTATGTTTGAAGCACTTTGTAGTGTAGGAATTTTAGGATTTTTACAATTTTTAAAATCAGCAGTTTTTGTTGTTCGGATATATATCTGGAAGTAATCTTTTTCCCGAACCTTTATCTGCTGAAGATGAAAAAAAATATTTAGAACTTATGAAAATTGGCGATGAAGAAGCAAGAAATATACTAATTGAGAGAAATCTAAGATTAGTAGCTCACGTTATTAAAAAGTATTCAAATACTAAAGTAGAACAAGATGACCTTATTTCTATAGGAACAATTGGTTTAATAAAAGGTATTAATAGTTTTAATGTAGATAAAGGTTCAAAGTTAAGTACATATGTGTCAAGGTGTATTGATAATGAAATTTTAATGTATCTTCGTTCAACTAAAAAATTGAATTCAGAAGTATATTTGAATGAGCCTATTGGAAAAGATAAAGATGACAATGTAGTTACTCTACAAGAAGTTTTAGAAAATGATGAAAGAAATATTGAAGATGAAGTTGATTTAAAAATGAAAGTAAAAAAACTTTACAAAAAAATTGGTGAAATTTTAAAAGATAGAGAAAGGACTATCATTGAATTACGTTTTGGGCTAGATGGTCATAAACCAAAGACACAACATGAAATAGCTGATTTACTTGGAATTTCTCGTTCTTATGTATCTCGTATAGAAACTAAAGCTCTTGGAAAATTAAATAAAGAATTAGAAGAATAATTTTTAAGAAAGTGAGAATAATTTATTTTAAACGAGATAAAATATTATAAATACTATTAAATTAATTCTATTTGTTTATTTTTGTACTTGTTTGTGAAAATAAATTATGTTAGACTATAATTAATCTAATAAGATTATTAATTAAGTTTATAATTTTACCCTGCATAGTGCGTGTAGACAGAATTTTTAGAACCTACAAGTTTTTAAGAGGAGTCGAGCTCATAAATATGGCGTGCATGCTCACACATTTATTGTAGTGAGAAGCCCATGAATATTTTGGTAGACATCCCACCTGTTTTTAGGAGCAGGTCCTTAAAAATTCAAGACATCTTACGGCTAAGGCGGGGATTTTTTATATATTTTTGTTCTTTAAATATTCTTTATATTCGTTTCTACTTATTATTTTCCTTTCATTAAAATAATTTTCAAAACCTTCTTTACTTATAATTAATTCTTTCATTTTTCTATTTAATATAATGTCATTCCTTTTTGGATTTATTTTCATTTCATTACTCTCCTTTGTTTTTCTCTTTTGTGATTATTAATTCAATTATTTTCTAACGTTTAATTTTATCATTCAATTTTCATTTTGTATTCCTCCTTTAGTAAAATATAATATCAATATTTTATATTATTCCTTTTGTCGAATATTGTCGTTTTGTGAATTTATTTAATATTTTTTTATTTATTTATCTTTATACTTCCTAAAAATTTTACTTATTAGACAAGTTTCGGCAAATACGTATTAAATTCTGTGTTATTATTTTAATTGTTGCAGTTTTTTAATACAAAAGAAAAGGAGGGCTATTATGGATAAAGTAGGCACTATTACAGTATCTATTTTTAGTAGCAATAATAATAAAACTAATTTTAAAATTGAAACTGATAACGAAGATATTTTACCTGTATGCTATGTTATCGAAGATACTTTAAAAATGTATTAGACTAACTATTGTTAGTGTTTTCCTATATACAGAAAAAGAGCTGACATTTTAAAATGTCAGCTTATTATAATTTTTCTAATTTCTATTTAAATTGCGCATCTTTTACTAGTTTTTTTATTTTATATACGATTTTCTTTTCATTATTACATTTATTAAAATATACTAATTTCTCTATCATTTCTACTAGTTTTTTTTGCTTTTCATTCTTATTTTTCAAATTTATTAATATTTTAATCAATATATACTTATCTTTCTTTATTTCCTTTATTAATTTATTTTGTTCTTTAATCTTTTCTTCTGCATCAATTAATAGCTTTGTTTTTGTTTCTAATACTCTCTTTTTTATAAACATTTTAATTTTCTCCTTACTTGTAAACTTTTTTCACATTTCTAATTAAAAAAAATATATTTTTTATAGTCTAAATCATTTTCATTACAATACTTTATAATTGCCCCACATACAGTTGCTCCAGCTCCCTTTCCTTCTTTATTAAATATTTTGTTTAAATGTGTTCTTTCAATTTTTAATACTCTAGCCATCTCCGATTGATTCCCATTAAATCTAGATTTTAACAATTCTGTTAATGCATCTATATTTGGTGTCATATGTTACTCTCCTTTCTTTTGTGAATTTTATTTACATTCGCATAATATCATACGTGAAAAAAAGTTGTCAACGTTTTTTTTGTAGAATTTTATCACATTTTGATATCTAATTATTATTGTAAAAAATACCAAAACTCAAAATAATTTGATGTTGCTTTTTGTCACATATTGTTATATAATATTGGTAATTAATTTACTATAAATGAAAGGATTGATTTTATGTTTGATACTAAACGTTTTTCACAAATTTTACAAAAAATATCAAATACATATGCATCAACAAGTGAATTTGCGGAAAAGTCTGATGTAAATAGGACATATTTGTCTAAATATATAAATATGAAATTGAATAATCCTCCTACGCCTAAGATATTAGAAAAGATAGCAAAGTCTTCTCATAGCATTGTAAATTATAGTGAACTTATGAAAATATGTGGATATATAATAGACCTTACTCCAAATAGTTTAAATTATTATTTGGACGATAAGCAAATAGATTCTATTCTTGTACTTCAAGATACATTTTCTTTAAGTAATGATGAAATGCTTATATTAAAGTCTTATATAATAGAAAAAAGATATAAACGGTAATTCTTATATAGATTTAAATTTGAGAGATTATCTTCCTCAAATCAAAAATATTAATGAAGAAAGAATTGAATTACTTGAAACCATAGCAGAACAAATAATTCATAATGCTATTAATGAAAAAAATTTCTCAAAAAATCATGAATCTCAAATTTATATGTGTCCTGTTTATGATCATATAAATACAAAGCAACCAATATTATCAGAAAAATGTTTAGAAGGCTATTTTCCAATAGATTTAAAACTTTATGGAATGCAAATTGAAGATGATTATTTCTATTTTAAAGTAGTAGATGAAGGTATGAATTTAAAAGTACATAAAGGAGATTATGCATTAATTCATAGCCAAGATTGTGCAGAAAATGGTGATATAGTTCTTGCTATTATAGATATTACTGATGAAGTTATAATGAAAAAATATAAAAAAATAAATGATGAAATTATAATATTAGAGTCTATGTCTACTTACCCAATTGAACCAATAATAATCAATCTAAAAGAATCAGAATTTAAAATAATTGGAAAAGCAATTGGGCAATTCGGAAAATTTTAATAAAAAGAGAATCATATATCAAATTGATATATGATTCTTTTTTTGGTAGCGAAGAGTGGATTCGAACCGCTGACCTGCCGGGTATGAACCGGATGCTCTAGCCAACTGAGCTACTTCGCCATATCTAACTGCGATATTTATTATACATTGAGCTATCGATTTTGTCAAGATTAAAATGTAAGAAATTTCAATTTCCTACATTTTAATTATTTTTCTAGTTCATTATCATCTATCTCTCTCGCTCTTTCAGATGTATTTCCTAATTCGATATTAGAACTATTTGCATATACTGCTTTAATAGATCTTTTTACAGACTTGCTTGATGTAAATATCTGTAGAAAGCTTTCTGAATCTCCAATTCCTTTAGTTGCTCCGATTTCTCTTTCTATTTTACGTACTCGTTGTAATTCTCTATCAATAGCACTTGTATTCTCTTGTTCACCTATACTACTACTGAAGACATTTTTTATTGCTGCAACTATATCTTTTATTCCTATTTTTTCAGTTATTATTTCCATATTCTACCTCTTTTTCATTATAATATAACAAACTATCTATATTATAACACATTCTTTCCAAATAATCAATATTTTATTCAATTTTTATGTATACTATTTTTTAAAAATTCTTTTAATATTTGAGCACATCTTTTTGATGCCAATTTTACAAATTCATCAAATACTATCGCATTATTACCATTTGGAGAATCTGAGATACTTCTAATAACTATAAATGGAATATTGGCTAAATAGCATATTTGTGCAATAGCTGCTCCTTCCATTTCTACACAATCAGCATTAAATTTTGAATATATTTTTTCCTTCATTTTTACTTCTGTGCAAAAAATATCTCCTGATGCTATTATACCTATAATTGCTTTATATTCTTTACTTTTTTCTTTATTAACTACATTCTCCAATTTATTTACTAGCTCTTCGTCACAGCTAATATATTCTCCAACACCAGTAATATATCCTTTATTATGTCCAAATGCAGTAATATCAAAATCGTGTTGTATTAATTTATTTGCTATTACAATATCTCCTATATTTAAATTAGGATTTATTGCACCTGCAGCACCAATATTAATCATTACATCAACTTCTAATTTATCTATCAAAATTTGAGTTACTCTTGCAGCATTTACTTTACCTACTCCACTTTTTACTAGAATTATATTTTTATTTTCAATCACACCTTTGTACAGTATTATATTATCAGTTTCCTCTTTAGTTACATTATTCATTATATTTAATATCTCGTCTAATTCCTCCTGCATTGCTACTATAATTCCTATATTTTTCATAAAACAGACCTTTCTATATTATTTTACTAAATTATATGAAATTATCTTTTATATAGAAAAACAATTTTATATAATTCAAAAAGGTCGTATAAATTTACGACCTTTTTATATTGTTATTATTGTAATTCAATAACAGCTCCAACTTCTGCAAATTTAGCTTTTAAGTCTTCAGCTTCGTCTTTAGAAACGTTTTCTTTAACTGTTTTTGGTGCTCCATCAACTAAATCTTTAGCTTCTTTTAATCCTAATCCTGTTGCATCTCTAACTACTTTTATTACTTTTATTTTTTGATCTCCAGCGTCTGTTAATACTACGTTGAATGATGTTTTTTCAGCTGCTGCTTCTCCAGCTACTGCTCCAGCTGCTGGTGCAGCTGCTGCTACTTCAGATACTCCAAATTCTTCTTCTATAGCTTTTACTAAATCAGCTAATTCTACTACTGTCATTTTTTTGATTTCTTCAATCATTTCTTCTTTACTCATTTTTATTCCTCCTATTTTAAGTTAGTCGTTTGTTGAAAGTAAATTACGAATAACTCATATAAAATGCTTTAACATTTTGTATTCCTCATTTACTAATCTTTCTACAACAACTAGTATTTTACGATATAAGTTCGCTACTCTAATTATTTATATTTTAATTAAGCTTCTGCTTCAGCAGAATTTTCTTCTTTTTGAATTCTTACTTGATCAAGTGCAACTGCAAATTTTGAAATATTTGCAAGTAATGCTCCAGCAAGCATAGATAATAAAGTTTCTTTTGATGGTAATTTTGCTAAATTTATTATTTCTTCAGCTGTCATTACTTTACCTTCTATAACTCCACCTTTGATTTTATAATATTCATTATTTTTTGTGAATTCATAAATTGTTTTAGATGGCTCTAAGTAATCTTCATTACTCATGATAACAGCTGTTGGTCCAACTAATTTATCTTCTAATCCTTCAATGCCAGCTTCTAATAAAGCTCTTCTTGTTATATTATTTTTTATAACTGCATATTCTGTTTTAGATTTTCTTAAGTCAGCTCTCAAAGTTGTAACATCTTCAACATTTATTCCTCTGTAGTCTGTTAAAAGTACTAATTTAGCCTCTTTTATTTTGTTAGCTAATTTTGTAACTTCTTCTTTCTTTTGGTTTAATATTTTTTCACTTGCCATTTTTTATTTTCACCTCCTGAATTTACTTTTTATATGGACATGCAAAATTACTTTGTAATTTTACATAAGTTATCTGTATCTTGCTTTGCTTCGAACAGCTAACTTAATAACACTCTTTATAGTCCTTTTTCCCAAGGTTATAAAGAGTGTTTATTACACTTTATCAATATAACCTCGGTAGGACTTATTTTGTATAAGTTTTCTGTAATTTATTTAATACAGTTACTTAACTTTTGCCTACTGTCTTTGGCGTATTTATTATTTTTCGTTAATATATATTCCAGGACCCATTGTTGTTGTAACAGCAATACTTTTTATGTATTGACCTTTAGCTGCTACTGGTTTAGCTTTTATAATTGCATTTAATATTACTTCATAGTTTTCTAATAGTTTATCTGTTCCAAAAGATACTTTTCCAAATCCTAAGTGAATAATATTATTCTTATCTAATCTATATTCTACTTTACCAGATTTAATTTCATTTATAGCCTTTGTAACATCCATTGTAACTGTTCCAGATTTAGGGTTTGGCATTAATCCTTTTGGACCTAATACTTTACCTAATCTACCTACAACTCCCATCATATCAGGTGTTGCAACTATAACATCATAATCAAACCAGTTTTCATTTTGAATTTTTGGTATTAATTCTTCTCCACCAACATAGTCAGCTCCAGCTTTCTCAGCTTCTTCTGCTTTTGGACCTTTTGCGAATACTAATACTTTTTGTGTTTTTCCTGTTCCATTTGGAAGTACTACTGTACCTCTTACTTGTTGATCTGCATGTTTAGAGTCTACTCCTAATTTAACATGTAATTCAACTGTTTCATCAAATTTAGGCTTTGGCATTTTTTCAATTATTTCTAAAGCTTCTTTGATTTCATATTGTTTGTTTTTCTCAACTAATTTTGAGCTTTCTGCATATCTTTTTGCTACTTTCATTTTTATCCTCCTTTGGTTCTATCGAGTTGTTACTCTCCCAATTTTATTTATAAATATTAAAATATTTATCATTATTAATCTACAACTACTACACCCATAGATCTAGCAGTTCCTTCTACCATTTTCATTGCTGTTTCTATTGATGCAGCATTTAAATCTGGCATTTTTTGTTCAGCTATAGCTTTAACTTGTTCTTTAGTTATTTTTGCTACTTTATCTTTATTTGGCTTTCCTGAACCTTTTTCAATTTTTATTGATTTTTTTATTAAAACTGCAACTGGTGGAACTTTTGTTATAAATTCAAAAGATTTATCTTTATAAACTGTTATAACAACTGGTATTATCATTCCAGGTTGATTTGCTGTTCTATCATTAAATTCTTTTACGAATTGCATAATATTAACACCACTTGATCCTAATGCTGGTCCTACTGGTGGAGCTGGTGTTGCTTTCCCTGCTTCTATTTGTAATTTTATTATATTTGAAATTTCTTTTTCTGCCATTTTATTGGCACCTCCTCTAAATTTTTCCTATTATTGAACCTTTTTAACTTGTGAGAACTCAAGCTCTACTGGAGTTTCTCTTCCAAACATAGATACTAATACTTTTACTTTATGTTTTTCTTTACTTATTTCCTGAACAGTTCCTACAAATCCTTCAAACGGTCCATTCATAACTTCTACTTGTTCATTTATTTCGTAATCAACATTTATTTCTGATACATCAAATCCCATATTTCTGATTTCATCATCAGTTAATGGAATAGGATCTGTTCCTGATCCAACAAAACCTGTTACTCCTCTTGTATTTCTTACTATGTACCAAGTTTCTTCAGTTACAATCATTTTTACTAGAACATATCCTGGAAAAACTTTTTTTAAGTTTGTTTTTCTTTTTCCATCTTTGATTTCTATTTGCTCTTCCATAGGAACTATTATATCAAAAAAGTATTCATCTAATTCTCTATTCTTTATTGTCTTTTCTAAATCTGTTTTTACTTTATTTTCATATCCAGAATAAGTATGTACAACATACCATCTTGGATTCATATCATAATCTTTTTGAGACATACTTTATAAGCCTCCTTTGATATTTATTTTACTCAGTTATTTTGTTATCAATAGTATTATTTTCTGTAATTGTATTTTCATCAGTTTCGTTTGTTTCGTTTACATTATTTGTTTCTTCTGTTGAATTACTTACAACTTGTTTTATTTTGTCAATTCCATATTTATTTGCAATTTCAAATGTAAAATCTAAAACAAATACTATTGCTGCTGTTATAATAACTATTGCTAATACTGCGATCGTATTATTTAGTAATTGTTTTGGCGTTGGCCAAACTACTTTTTTCAATTCTGCTTTAAAGCTTTTCATAAAGCTTGTTTTATCTTTTATATTTTTCTCTTCTTTTTTAGCCATTTCATTTCCTCCCTAAAATAGCTTTTATCCTATTTTTATTTTGTTTCTTTATGTGTTGTACGTTTTTTACAGAATTTACAATATTTAACTAATTCTAATCTATCAGTATTATTTCTTTTATTTTTTGAAGTCATGTAATTTCTATTTTTACATTCTGTACATTCTAATGTTATATTTTCTCTTGGTCCTTTTGCTGCCATTTTAATACACCTCCGTATTACCATACTTTTATTTTTTTAACGATGTGATCGTATGTCCGTAATATACATACGCTAGAATATTTTATCACTTTTCTCCTGTTATGTCAATGAATTTATAGAAAAATTTACTAAATTTGTAAATAATAGTTACAATTTAAGTGGTAGAAGTTAGGTAATGTCCCTTAAGCTTTTTTCCTGTGTTCCATACATCCCCCCCTAACCTATTATATAAAAAATATATGATAATTCGTTCATTCCACTCAAAAAGAAGTTGTAATATAAGAAGCAAGAGCCTCTTTCACTCAGCCCAAAAGTGATATTATATGTATTTTTCATTTCACAACTCGGTTTCCTACATTGCTTAGAAGTTCTAAATCAAATTAATCAGCGCCCTCGTGAGGCGAGATTCCCTAATTAATTTGATTAAGAACTTCTACAGCAATTTCAGGGCACATTCGTTGTTCAATTTAAAATAAATATAATATCACTTTTGGGCTGAGTGAAAGAGGCTCTTGCTTCTTATATTACAACTTCTTTTTGAGTGGAATGAACGAATTATCATATATTTTTTATATAATAGGTTAGGGGGGGATGTATGGAACACAGGAAAAAAGCTTAAGGGACATTACCTAACTTCTACCACTTAAATTGTAACAACTATTAGTGTCCATTTTTGTTCTTCTTAACTGAAAATCCAAATTTTCCTAACTTTTTCCCCATTGAATAATATCCTCCATTAGCATATGATATCAAATTGCATTTTGATATATCAAATGCACCTTTCTCGTCTATATATTTTTCATCACTGTTTATTGCTAAAACTTCTGCTATAAACATTGTGTGACTTCCAAGTTCTTTTATTTCTTTTACTTTACATTCAACAGATACTGGGCTTTCTTTAATCATTGGACATTTTACAAAATTTGCTTTTTCCTTATGTAGTTTCATTTCCTTAAATTTATCTACTTTTTCCCCTGTTTTTACTCCACACCAGTCAGTTGCTCTAGCTAAATCTTTAGTAGTTAAATTAATTACAAATTCTCTTTGTTCTTTTATTATATTATATGAGTATCTTGTTGGTCTTACAGATATATATACCATTGCTGGATTAGTATTTATTATACCTGTCCAAGCAACTGTTATAATATTTGATTTTTCCATTGTTCCACAACTTACCATTACTGCTGGTATTGGATACAAAAATGTTCCTGGTTTCCATACTATTTTTGACATATTTTCTCTCTTTCCTTTAAATAAATTTTTTCTTTCTTTAATTTGTCTTCTATATATTCATCTTTCTCTAATGTCCAATTTTTCTTAGTAATGCTTTTTAAGTATTCTATTATCTAAAAATCACAAATTAATATTTCGAAATAAATACTAATTTCTAATCTTTAGAAAGACAAAATTGTACATTAATAACATTTTATACTATAAAAAACAAAAAAAATCTAGCGATAACCTATTTTCCCAGTAGGGTAACCCACAAGTATCTTCGGCACATTTAGGCTTGACTTCTGTGTTCGGAATGGGAACAGGTA
>CANPFO010000038.1 GCA_947573555.1 uncultured Clostridium sp.
TTTATTATACACTCTCTCATAAAATGTGTCCATATATCTATTCTAACACCACATATCAAACATTCCATTTTGCATTAACTTGTATATCTGGTTAACAAATGTTTTTCTTAATTTTAAATTTACCAATTTGTAATTACCTTTGCTATCTTTTTCAACTGTGATACTTTCCAAAAATTTTGAAATAAATTCTTGTTTTTCTTCTTTATCTTTGTTTTTCCATTCTGCCATTAGCATATCGTAGAATTTATTAGAACGTATTAGCTTTTCTTTTTCTACATCTCTATCTGCCATTAAATGTTGTGGGCTAAAACTCTGTTTATTTAAGTCAATCGTTTCAATGCGTTTTTGTTCTAATAACTCTAACTTTTCATCTATTGCTTTATATTCTTTTGAAAATTCTTCTACATCAACTATTTCTTTCAAATAAGCTTCTTTTATTCTGCTCTTTTGATTTCTTAATGTGTTTATTTCTTTGTCTAATTTGTCTGTGTTTTTCTCTTTTTTATCTGCTAAAACAGGATAAAAGTATTTTTTTACTGTCATATCATATTCAATTAAATCCATTATCATTGGCATAACTTGTTCTTCTATTAAATCTTCACGAAGATAAATTTTACAGTCTGAACAATGATAATACATATACTTTTTCTTTTTACCACCTGTTCCTTTACTTCCCATTATCTTGCCACATTTAGGACATTTCATTTTTTGCATAAAGATATATACTCTATCTCTACAATATGCTCTTTGATTTTTCTCTTTCTGTAGCTGTATATCTTCAAACATTGCTCTTGTTATAATAGGTTCAACAACATTAGGATATATTACTGGCTCTTTTCCTTGTTCTTTTGCTACTCTTTTAAATCTTTCATAATCTCCCACATAGATTTTGTTATTGAGTATTTTTTCTATGGTAGAATCATCCCATTTTTTAGGCTCTAAGACCTTTTCTTCGTTTAGAATATTTGCTATTGTTTGATAACTTTTACCTTGTAAATACAGATTAAATATTCTAATAACAACATCTTTTGTAGTTTCATCTATTACCATTTTCTTTGTTGTATCCCTTTTATAACCTAATGGGCAAGTTCCGTGGAATATGACCTGACTTTATTGCACCTGTTAAACCGAATTTTGTTCTTTCTGATACTATTTCAATTTCTAACTGTGATAAAACTGTCAACATTCTTACAAAAAATCTTCCATTAGCTGAAGATGTATTTACATCATCCCTATCGTAAACAAGATAACAATGATGTTCTTCTAATTCTGAAATTAGAACTTCTAAATCTCTTACAGACCTTGTAACTCTATCTAGTTTATAGGCTACAATATAATTGATTTTACCTGCTCTCATATCTTCTAGCATTTGCTGAAAGGCAGGTCTTCCAGACATATTTTTTGCACTAATTCCTGCATCTTTGTAAACTTTATAGATTTTATAATCTTTATACTTACAAAGTTGTTTTAACTTTTCCTCCTGTTCTCCTAAACTAAATCCTTCTCTTACTTGATCTTCTGTACTAACACGAATATAAATTCCTGCTACTTTCCTTTCTTCATTCATTTTTACATATCCTCCTTCCAAATTTTATGAATAGAAAGGCAACAAAAAAGTGCCACATAGCATAGTTTTAGCTATTAGCACTTTTAGAGTTTTTATATTTATTATTACTATCTCTTTAATTTTCTTTTTAATAACACAAATAAACCAATATAGTATAATTTTTTAAAAAACTCTAAAATGCTTTGCCGTTCTATGTTATGTATTTCCGCTGATATGTTCTTGTAATTTGGATAACGGATATTTTGTACTTAAATCATTTACATAGAAATAATCTTGTTCATTAAAGAATAGGTACAAGCTATCTTTAATAATTACTCTATGGGGCTCTACATACGCTAAATTGGTATGCTCAATAATTCTTAAACAACCATTTATTATTTGTGGCTGTTCCTTTCCTTTAAATTTTAAACGGCACGCCCATTCGATTTTAGAGAGTAATTCTTTACTCATATTGATTTCTTGTTTAATTATATGTAACATAATATCACAAAAACCTCCTTCTTTCAAGACTTTTGGTCAAAAAAAGACCGCTTCTTTTGAAACGGTTTAAAGTTTTTGTGTTGTCAAATTCTCATAATCTTGAAATCAAGTCGTATCAAGTATTATAGAGAGTTCGACAAAAACTCGTCTTGGTGGAGATGAGGGGAGTCGAACCCCTGTCCATAATACTATCCAAATAGACTTCTACAAGTTTATTTTGTCTTCAGAATTCATTTTCAAATTACCGACAAACAGGTAAATAAAAAAATATAGCTTTATAAAATACCCACTATCTCTAAAGCAAAAATAGCTTTGTTTCCTACTTTAATATAACACCTTAATCTAAATCAGTAGGATACTTAGTTAAGATGACGTGCTAAAATTAAGCAGCGTATGCTAATTCGTTATTATCAGCGTTTAATTTATTTTCCCGTTTTTTAAGTGGCCAACGAGAATCCACTACTTGCTATCTATCATTCAAATAATATGTCGAAACCATTACATCCCCATATATTTTTATTATACTATAAATATTATGCTTTATCAAGAAAATTTAGATTAAGTTTTTATAACCAGTAACATAGATAAAAAGCTTTATTACTGGTTGGGCCAATAACAAAGCTCATTATTTTTATGTCTATAATTTTACATTTCTTGCCATTCCAAGTATTTTTCCATTATAATATCAGCAACTTCTTCAGGAGTTAATTCAGTTGTATCAACTACTAAATCATAATTTGACATATCTTCTTTTCTTACTCCATAAATTTTAAAATATCTTTCATTTTCTAATTTATATCTTTTCTGCATATCTGCTTTCTGTTCTTCAATAGTAGAAAACTGCTCTGTTTTTCTTTTCTCAACATCTTGATTTTCAAAAGCTCTTTTTGCTGCTACATCAGCATCTACTTTTAAATAAACTTTAAAAGATTCTGGAACTGCATACCACCCTAGTCTTGCATCAATTATAAAATTGTCATTATTCTTAGCATATTCTTTTGCACTATTTTCAATTTGAATATCTATTTCTGTATGGTTACTTACATATTCATTAAATTCTGTAACACTCATGCCTTTTTCTTGTGCCAATTTTCTAAAATAATCACCGTTTTTATATACCCCATAATTTAATCTACTCATTAAAACTTTGGATACTGCGCCTTTTCCACTAGATAACTCGCCCGCTAAAGATATTATATTTTTCTTTTTCATTTTATTCCCCTTTTATTCTTCTACATTATCTTCATTATTTTCTTCTTGTTCTCCTGCTATAATTGTTACTTTTCCTTCTGCTATTTCATTAGCAGCTAGTGTAACTGGCGATTCCTCCTTAACTTTTGTTAAAGGTTTATCACCTAATGCTATTTGTCTAGCTCTTTTTGATGTAGCTATTACTAGTTCATATCTGTTTTTTGAATTTTTTAATAATTCTGTAACTGTTGGTTTTACTATCATTTCTTTTCCTCCTCAAATTTTAATTATTCTTCATCTTGTAATTGATTAATTGTTGTTGTAATGTCTTTATCTAATCTTCCAGCCACTGTTTCTGGTTGTACTGCTGATAAAATAATATGTCCAGAATCTGTTATTATAACAGCTCTTGTTCTTCTTCCACAAGTAGCATCAACTGCTGTCTTATTATCTTTTGCTTCTTGAACCATTCTTTTTATTGGAGCTGATTCTGGGCTTACTATTGCAACTATTCTTTCTGATGAAACAATATTTCCAAATCCTATATTTACTAATTGCATATCAATCCTTCCTTCCTATTCTATATTTTGAATTTGTTCTCTTACATCTTCTAATTGTGTCTTAATATCTATAACTCCATTAGTTATTTCTAAATTATTAGCTTTTGAACCTATTGTATTTGTTTCTCTGTTCATTTCTTGTATTATAAAATCAAGTTTTTTTCCTACCGCTTCATTGCCATTTGCAGATATTAAATTTTTAAATTGATATATATGACTTTTTAATCTTGTTATTTCTTCTTCAATAGAACACTTATCAGCATATATTACTACCTCTTGTGCTAATCTAGATTTATCTACTTCTTCTGTTTTTAATATTTCTTTAATACGTTTTTCTAATTTTACTACATATTCTCCAATAAGTCCAGTAGATTTATTAGATATTTCTCCTACTTTATCTTGTATTTTTTCTATTCTATTTAATAGGTCCTGAAGTATTCTGTCTCCTTCAATATTTTTCATCTCTATTATTTTATTAATAGCTTCATTTGTTACCTGTTTTAATTCTTCTTTGACTTTTTCATCTTCTTCATCTGTTTTTATTGATAGTACATCAGGAAACTTAGATATATCTACAACTTCGATATTACTTGATATATTTTCTTCTACTGCTAGCTCTTTTAATTGACTTATATATAATTTTGCCAACTCTTTATTTATTGAAACATTTTTTCCATTTTGACTACTATTTTCGAAAGTTATAAATATATCAATTTTACCTCTTTTTAATTTTTCTGATACTTGTTTCTTTATATTCTCTTCAAAACAACTTAACATCTTAGGCATTTTTATGCTTATATCTAAATATCTATGATTTACACTTTTTATTTCTACTTGATATTCTCTTCCATCTATACTCAAAATAGACTTTCCATATCCTGTCATACTTCTAATCATTTTTAGTTACCTCTTTTTTCATTTTTTTCTTTTTAGGATTTTCCTTAGAATTTTTACTATTTTCATTTTTTATTTGATTACTATTCTTTTCACTTTTCTTTTTTGTTTTAGATATTTTAGTCGTTTTTTGGTTTTTATTCTCTATATTTTCCTTATCACCTTGTACCTTCTCTTGTTTTGATTTTTTTGTTGCCTCTTTCTTCGTTGGTTCTTTATTTTGAACAATTTCCCTTATATCACTAAGTTGTTTAATAACTTCATTTCTTCCCTTTGTATATGCAACTATAGATTTTAAAACAAAGTATATTGCAAAAAGATAAGATGCTACTAATGAATAACTTTTAAAATTAAAATTATACTTGTTAGTTATATGTTCAGTTGTTAATGTGTATATGGCTAATGCCAAAATTTCAATACCTTGAATAGCTATATTTCCATCATCTTTTTTATATGCTTTTTCAAAAATATAAATTGATATAAATAAAAATATCATTGTAAATACTTTTATACCCATCAATAAATTGTCTCTTGCAACATTTTCATAAGACATATTTAATATAAAAAAGTATAATACAATAATAATAGCCTTTAACACATTTAAATAAATCTCTTTAAGATATTTCTCTTTTATTTCATTTTCATTTTTCATTTTTATTCCTTTCTAATACACAAATAATTGGAAAAGAATTAATTTTCTAATTCATACATAATAATACTTAACACATTTAATGCAACTGTTTCTGTTCTTAATATTCTTTTACCTAAAGTTATAACTTTAGCTCCACTTTCTTCTAATAATTGAATATCTTTTTCATCCATCCCGCCTTCTGGGCCAATTACAACTCCAATTTTTATTTGTTTTGATTTATTTATACTATCTTTTATATTTTTTAATTGTTCTTTTATACTATTTTGTTTTTCATTTTCATATGCTACTAATACTATATCATAATTCTTGATTAAATCACATATATTTTTTATTTTTATTATATTATTTATTTGGGGAATTATATCTCTGCCACATTGCTTCGCTGCAACTTCTGATATTTTTTGCCATCTATCTACCTTTTTTACTTTATCTTTATCGTCTAATTTAACAATACATCTATTCATTTCTATAGGTGTAATATCATATACCCCTAACTCTACTGATTTTTGTATTACATATTCCATTTTATCTGCTTTAGGTAATCCTTGAAATATGGTTACTTTTATATTGGATTCTACTTTTTGTTCTATTCTTTGTTCTATTATGCAATAAACCTCTTTGTCACTTATATCTTTTATCTCGCATAAAAAATTTTCTCCTGTTTCACTATTACATATTTGTAATTCTTCTTCTCTTTCAGCTCTTAATACCTTTTTTATATGATTTACATCTTGTCCTTTTATTATTATTCTATTTTCTTGTATTTGTTCTTGTTTTACAAAAAATTTTGGCATTTCAACCTTCACTCCAATTCTTTAAAAATTATACCATATTTTGTAATTTTTTTCAATAAAAACTAAACGTTTAAATGAGACATTTGGGACAGTCAATGTTCATCTCACTTTTCTTGACGTTTTTTGTCACTTTTTTGGTGTAGAGGGTAGGATAAAGTTAAATCCAGCCTTTCCACCAAAAAAGTGACAAAAAACGTCAAGAAAAGTGAGACAAACATTGACTGTCCCAAATGTCTCATTTTCTATATTAATAATTTTCTGCTTTTATTTCAAAATAAGCTTTTGGATGACTACAAACTGGGCATATTTCTGGAGCATTTTTTCCAATTACTATATGTCCACAATTTCTACATTTCCAAATTCTATCTCCATCTCTACTAAATACTAATCCTTCTTCAACATTCTCTAACAATTTTAAATATCTTGCTTCATGTTCTTTTTCTATTTTAGCAACTGCTGAGAATAAGTAAGCTATATGGTCAAATCCTTCTTCTTTAGCTTCTTGTGCCATTCTGTCATACATATCTGTCCATTCGTAATTTTCTCCTTCTGCTGCTGCTTTTAAATTTTCTTCTGTTGATTTTATATCTCCACCTTGTAATAATTTAAACCAAATTTTTGCATGTTCTTTTTCATTATCCGCTGTTTCTTGAAATAATGCTGCTATTTGCTCATATCCTTCTTTTTTTGCTTTACTTGCAAAATATGTATACTTATTTCTTGCTTGAGATTCTCCTGCGAATGCCTCCATTAAATTTTTTTCTGTTTTTGAACCTTTTAATTCCATTATAATACCTCCTAAAATTTGTTAATTTCTTCATAAGAATTTATACTAGATTTTCTTGTTTGTCAATACTTTTTTGTAAATTATTTTCAAGATAATACCTACGTTTAATATTAAATAATATTTTCATTTTAATTAATATTTTATGTATCAGACTATTAGCTATTTCATTTGTACTTATAGTCTCTATTACTCTATTTATTGTATTATCTAGAACAAATGACACTACCTTATCAATTATAATACATACCACAAATATCATAAATACTTTAAGGCCTACATGAATTATCAACATTTTACGACCTATATAAGCCCCACCTGGACTCCATACATTCCAAATAAATCTAGAAAGTATTAAATGTTCATGTATAATATACACTCCCAACATAGATTTAGAAATATAATTTACAAATTTATTACTATAATTAATATTTTTAAAATATCTAAAAATAAATATTGCTGTAATAACTGCTATTAAATTATCTATCTTTGTAAAAAATGTTGATTTATCTATTAAATTCTGATTTTTGAATTTATATCCTAAAACTTGAAAAGTAATAATTGAAAAAATGATAAATAATATCAAGCTTCCAAAAATCATAGCATTTTTATTGTTATTCTCTTTTGTTTCTACCTCAAATAATCTAAAATATGCACCTATTATATACATTATTAGAAAAGTATCTATTGGACTAAATGACCACGCATTTCCTGTAAGATTTGGTATTAAACACTTTACAATTAATAATACAACTATTCCATTTAAGTATTCTGTTTTTCCTAATCGCTTTAACATTTTATTTATTATAGGTGATAATATATACATTATAACATATGTAACTATAAACCAAGGTCCATAAAGGAATGTTTGAGTTATTCTTATTAGTTCTTTTAAGTTAAATTCTATTAGCCCAAATGCATATAATGCTATATATATTGAAAATGATATTGTACACATTTTTATTATAAGCTTTAGCAATCTCTTAAGACTAAATTTTGATTCTATTAAAAAATATCCACTTATTAATATAAAAATATTACATGCCATTTCTCCACCAATGGACATCATTTTTATCATTACTGAATTAAAACTTATTGAATCACAAGTTATTGTAAACCCACTATGTACTGCATAATGATGTAATATAATAAATATCATACATATTATTCTTAATAATTCTAAACTTGAATTTCTTTCTTTTTTATTTTCTTTTTTCAATATTATGTTCTCCTCTTTTCAAATACTAATATAATATATAACTTTAAAAAAATCAATAATTTTACCTTATTTAAGTTTTAGAATTTTTTATGTAGCTTAGGCTTTTTCCAAATGCTGTTAAGTTAAGCTTAACTTAACAGCATTTGGAAAAAGCCTAAGCTACATAAAAAATTCTAGAACAGATTTTACTTTATTATAGAAAAATGTTATAATCTGTTTGGAGGATAAAAAAATGATAGATTTATTATCACCCGTTGGTGATTTCGAATGTTTAAAAGCTGCTGTTCAAAATGGTGCAAACAGTGTATATTTTGGAGCAGACCTATTTAGTGCAAGAGCTTATGCTTCTAACTTTAATTTAGAAGATTTAGAAAAAGCAATAATATATGCCAAAACACGTGGAGTAAAAACTAATCTTACACTAAACACATTAATAAAAGATACTGAATTTAATGATGCTTTTGAATTAGCAAAAAAAGCTTATGAATTAGGTATAGATGCTATAATAGTACAAGATCTAGGCTTAGCAAGACAATTAATAAAAAATTTTCCAGACCTAGATATTCATGCAAGCACACAAATGTCTATACATAACTTACAAGGAGTTTTAGAATTACAAAAATTAGGTTTCAAAAGAGTTGTTTTGTCTCGTGAACTCTCTATACAAGAAATAGAACATATTTGTAATAATTGCAATGTAGAAATAGAATGTTTTATACATGGTGCTTTATGCATTTCTTATTCAGGACAATGCCTATTTTCTAGTATGATTGGTGGCCGTTCTGGAAATCGTGGAAAATGTGCTCAAGCTTGTAGACTTCCATATGAATTTTTAGAGAATGATAAAAAAATTGATTCAGGTCATATTTTGAGTCCTCGCGATTTATGTGGTCTAGACTTTATACCTAATTTAGTAAATGCTGGTGTTACTTGTCTTAAAATAGAAGGAAGAATGAAAAATCCTGAATATGTTGCAACTGTTACACGTATTTATAGAAAATATATAAATTTAGCTGAAAGTG
The DNA here is from genome assembly GCA_947573555.1 of uncultured Clostridium sp. Taxonomy (GTDB): domain Bacteria; phylum Bacillota; class Clostridia; order TANB77; family CAG-508; genus CAG-269. The sequence goes on from CANPFO010000038.1 coordinate 9,164, forward strand.
ATGTAGAATATATTATAGATGAAAATGACAAGAAGACACTTTTGCAAGTATTCAATAGAGGAATGTCTTCTTCTGGTCACCTTTCAAATGAACCTAATAAAGATTTAATTTTCAAAGAAAAACCAAACAATATGGGACTATTTTTAGGTAAGGTTGAAAAATATAATAAAACAAAAGGATATATAACTGTTAAATTAAAAGAGCCTATTGAAATTGGAGACACTATAGCTCTAGAAAAGGAATCTGGAACTTATAATATTTCAGAATTGATGTTTAAAGATAAAAATATAAAAGAAACATTTATTAATCAAACTGTTACTATTGGAAGAATGAAAGGTAATATAAATTTAGGTGACAAAATTTATAAAATATCGTCTAAAAAGTTAAATCAAATATCCCAAGATAGTATAAAAAGTGAAAATAGAAAAGTAAAATTAAATTGCAAAATAACTATAAAAAAAGCATTACCTATTGAATTAAAAGTAACTTCTGCTAATAATTTAGATATTTATTCAAATTTAAATATTATTTGTAAATCTGATGTAATACCTGAATTAGCTAAAAATAGGCCATTAGAAAAAGAAAAAGTTTTATCTCAACTAAACAAAACTAATGATTCTCTTTATGAATTTAATAATATTTGTATTGATTTAGATGATGGACTTTTCTTACCTAAGATAAGCACTTTAAATGAACTTAGAAGAAATGCTTTAGATTCTGCATACAATTTTGCAGTAAATAATATAAAAAGATGTCGGAAAAACAGTTATAAATAAGCTTGATACTGTTATAATAGAAAAAGAAAAAATTGCAAAAAAAGAAATTTCAATTTTGTTAAACATTTTGAATATTGATTTTGATTATTCAAATTTAGATAAAATAGATAATATTTATATACCTTTAAAATACTTTTCTGATAAAAAATATTCTGGAATTTTAAATGTTTTACAACAAAAATCTAAACTTTATATTTACATGCCAACAATAATAAAAGCCAATTATAGAAATTTATTTTATAATAATATAGAAAAAACTATAGAAAAATTTGATATAAAAGGATTTGTTATATCTAATATTTCTAACTTAAATTTATTAAAAGATGTATTAACAAATGAAAAAAATCATTTTGAATTAATTTCAAATTATACATTTAATGTTTTTAATAATTATAGTGTTAATGAATTGAAAAATTTAGATATTACTAAGTTTACTATTTCTCCTGAATCTGACAAAGACATTATAACAAATCTATGTAATTATTCTTTTATGCCTAAAGAATTAATTGTTTATGGAAATACTCCATTAATGAATATTAATTATTGTTTATCTGGAAAAACAAATAAGTGCTATCCAACTTGTACAGCTAGATGTAATTCAAATAATAAATATTATTTAAAGGATAGGCTTAATATGAAATCTAGAGTTTTATTTGATAATATTCAAACTGTATCTACTATTTATAATAGTAAAATTACATCTATTTGTCCAAAAGATTTTGATGTTGATAGTGTAAGAATAGATATTTTAGACGAAAATATTGATGAAATTAATTATATTATTAATCAAGTTTATGAAGGTAAAAGATTAGAAGGTAAAGAATATACAAATGGAAATTTAAATCGTGAAATATAAAAGTAAGACTGCTCCAAATATCACATTGAAGCAGTCTTTAATAACATTAATAAGCAAACATATTTTTCAAATTTGTTTACTACTCAAATCTATAATCAAATCCATATTATCATCTTTTGCAGCCTTATTTCTTCTAATAGCCCCGCATTTTTTACATTTAAAAACAATAACATATCCCTTTTTTCCGTCAATTTCCATACTTACAGGTTCTAAATCTCCATGACAACTTTCAAGTCTATCACCTGGATTTTTATCAACATGCTTTGAATGTAAGCAATGCGGGCAATGGTTTCTACATGAATACCCTAACTGTTGTACTTTTTGACCACAGTTTTCACATATAAATTCTTCATCTATCTCTGTAAATTTACTATTATTTAGCATATTTTCTCCCTTAATGCAAGTCAAATGTACCTCCACCTAAAAACTCTTTTATTAATGAATTATTTGGTACATATTCACTTGGTATATCTTTAAAATATTTTAGAATATTTATTAGTCTTTGTGCTTCAGCATATTCTTTGTATGTATTATCTATTTCTTTTAATAATGGCATTGCTATTTTCTTTAATGCTCCTAATTCATATATTAAAGATGTATTAAATATTGTATCAGCTTCCTCTTGGAATGGGAATATATTTTTCTCTTCCCCTCTATTTACTTTATACCATGTATCTAATGTATGTACTGCTGAATATCCTCTAAATTGGTAGTCTCTTACTATTCTTCTTACCAATCTTGTATCTGTTGTTGATATCCTATTATATCTATCCATATTTAGTACTGTTAATGCACTAATATAAATTTTATATTTCTGTTCTTTTGATATTTGACTTGTTAATTTATCATTCAAACAGTGAATTCCTTCTATTACTAATATTTCATCATCAGCTAGTTTTAATTTCTTACCATTATATCTTTTTGTCCCCTCATGGAAATCAAATTCTGGAACTTCGATTTCTTCACCATTTAACAATTTTACCAGATGCTCATTAAATAGTTTTAAGTCTATTGCTTCAATACATTCAAAATCATATTCACCATTTTCGTCTCTTGGTGTTTCTTGTCTTTCTACAAAATAGTTATCTACTGATATTGTTACTGGCTTTAGTCCATTTAGTCTTAATTGAATTCCTAGTCTTTGTGCAAATGTTGTTTTTCCTGATGATGATGGTCCTGCAATTAATATCATTTTTACATTTTTTCTTTTAGACACTTCATCTGCTATATTTGCAATTTTCTTTTCATGTAATGCTTCTGCAAGCAATATTATCTGTTTTATTTTATCTTCCTCTATTGCTTTGTTTAATTTATATACTGTATTTACATTTAATACTGTATGTATTTTTTCAAACTCATCTAAAGCCCAAGATAACTTTTTAGTTTCAACAAATTTTGGTATTTCTGTTGGATTTTTTGAAACTGGATATCTTACTAAAAATCCATCTCCATACTTAACAATATCAAATTTTTTAATTACACCTGTTTTATTAGCTAAAACTCCAAAACAATAATTATAATATTTTTCGCAGTAATACATATATATTATTTTATTTTCCTCAAAATCAAACTGAAGTCTTCCTTTTGATGTATTTGTTTCTTCATAAAGTTTTTGAGCTTCTTGTCTTGTCATTTCTACTTTTCTTATTTTTAAGTTTTTATCTATAATCTCTTGTATTTTTTCTCTCATTTTTTCTATAAAATCATCTGTTATTTTTAAATTGTCACATCTACAAAACATAGCATTTCCAAGTTGATATTCTACTGTAATTTTTTCCTTTGGATATAAGCTTTCAAATGCTTTTCCCATTATATATACAAGTGTTCTTCTATAAATTTTCATTCCTTCTTTTGAAGATATGTCTATTAATTTTATTCTAGCTCCTTCTTGTATTTCTGTTTCTAAATTCATATATTCATTATTATATAAGCATCCTACTATTTCATATTTACTATTTTCTATTTCATCTTTAAATGCTTCACTTACTGTTAAACCTTTTTCTATATTTGTTTTCTTTTCGTTATATCTTATTTCCATTAGTTTTCCTCCTTTGCTACGCTTTAGCTTTACTATTTTATATCAAGATATTAAATAAGTCAACCACTATCTTTACTGGACTGGACTAAATAACTTATATTACCAATTAGGCTAAGCAGTAACGATTTAAATGCTTGTATTTGGTTGGATTATATGCTATACTCATTGTTGAAAATATTAAAAGGATGGATTGTTATGTTAAATGTATTAGTTGCTGATGACAATACAGATTTTATTAAAAATTTAATTAATTTTGTTTTAGGAAAAAATTCCAATATAAAAATAACTAACGTTGCTTCTAATGGCTTAGAAGTTTTACAAGCTATTCAAAATAATCCTAATAAAATAGATTTAATACTTTTGGATTTAAAAATGCCTAAATTAAATGGTTTGGAAACATTAGATAAAATTTACCATATGAATTTATCTCATTATCCTAGCGCTTTTGTTATTTCTGGAGAAGGCGATTTAATAACTAAAATTGTTAATCATCCTCTTGTAATAGATTATATAAATAAATCTGAAGGTATGGATGGTATATATTTTAAACTTGAAGATTATGATAAAAATTTACAATTTTTAAATATTAAAGAAGATTTATCTCAAAAAATATGCTCTGAACTTTCTTCTATTGGCTATAATCTTTCTCATATTGGAACACAGTATATTAAAGAATGTATTTTGGAAATTTATCAAAAAGGTAATTTAGAATATACTCAAAATCTAGAAAATTATTTGTATAAAAAGATTGCTTTTATGCATGATAAGTCTATTAAAAATGTAAAATCTAATATTATAAAAGCAACAAATTTTATGTATGCAGAATCTGATATTTCTTTTTTGAAGAACTATTTTCATTTTTCTGATGAAAAAAAGAAGCCTACTCCTAAAATAGTTATTTCTACTATTTTGAGTAAACTATAATATAAGTTACTTATTTTTGCTTTCCTTAAAATATAAGTTTTTCTTTCTACTTCTCGGCTCAATACGAAATATAAGAAACTCTAATTCCATTTTATGGCTCCCTTCCATTTCGCTTCGCTCATGAACTCTTTCCATAAAATGTAATAGAGTTTCTAATTTTTCTCCTTTCACATTCGAAGTATCTTTCAAAACTTATATTTTAAGGAATTTCAACTTAAATTTATAATAAATAATTCAAAATTCTATAAATCTGTTTTATTATTCTTAGTATTCTACATAATCTATTGGTGGTTTTAATTCCAAGTTGGTAAGGTCAAATTTTTGCACATTTAATAAAAATTCTTCATATGAAAATGGTCCATATATTATTTTCATTTCTGTATCTAAAATCCAATAATTTACAATTGATTCATCTGGAATCTCGTATGTTTTATCTAGGCTCTCTTTTTTCATTCCATATTGCTTTGCAATAACATATCTATTATTCCAAGCAACTTCTACAATTTTTTCTGGAATTATTTCTGTTTTGCTACTATATCCATCATTCGGAGCTATATATATTACATCTGCCGAATTTCTATGAAGGGTATAGCTTCCATTCCTACCTTATACTCATAATCAAATACTCCTGGTCCAAGATTTATAAAAATTAAAATTCCTCCAATTGCTCCCAAAATATATATTAATATTACTAATATTATTCCAATCAGTCTTCTCACTATTTTTCTCCTTATTTTAATCATCATTATATATGAAAGAAAATGTAACATCCCAATCATAAATTGTTAATGCTTCAATTCTTTGTGGAACCATAGTAATATTCCAAGTATTTCTTAGTGTGTATTTTTTGTGTTTATATTTTTACTTTATCATATGCTTATTTTTTTGTAAATCTTTTGCAATGTTAATTAATAACTATTATATTTTTTATTAATTTTCTATATTCCTTTAAATATAAGTTTTTCTTTCTACTTCTCGGCTCAATACGAAATATAAGAAACTCTAATTCCATTTTATGGCTCCCTTCCATTTCGCTTCGCTCATGAACTCTTTCCATAAAATGTAATAGAGTTTCTAATTTTTCTCCTTTCACATTCGAAGTGTCTTTCAAAACTTATATTTTAAGGAATTTCAAATTAAATTTATATTAAATAATTCAAGATTCTATAAATCTGTTTTATTATTCTTAGTCTTTTACATAATCTATTGGTGGTTTTAATTTCAAGCTAGTAAGGTTAAATTTTTGCACATTCAATAATTTAAGGACTATTATAATATAGTTTTGAGAAAATATTTCTAGAAACATTTTTACATTCATTTTTAAAATCGTCTATATTATTAAATGTACTTTCGTCAAACATTTCTATAAATACCTCATAAATGATATCTGTCATTTCATTAATTTTAAAATTATTCATCATTTTAGATACAATCATTTTAATTTCAATTTCATATTCATTTTTAGGTGCTCCCATTTCTATTAATTTAATAGGATCCCAATTTTCTATTTCTTTCGTTATAATTTCTAAAATTTCTTTTTTATTCAATTTAATTCTCCTAATTTTTATTTTTGTCTATATGCATAAATTGATGTAGGCCAAGTAGTTATAACTTTACCTTTTAAATTTAAAATTACTCCATTCTGGGCTGTAATATCTACTTTGTAGGTAATATAGACCTATTTCCTTATCATATTTTAGGCCTATTATATTTCCTATTTCGTCATATATGTAGGCTCTTATGTATAATTTGTTGTATATGTATTGTTTCCACTTGTTATTTTTTTGCTGTTATTCTTGATAGTTTATCCATGGTGTTTGACCATATTATGTTGTTGTTTAATTTTATGTTTGTTAGTTGTAAATCTTTCGTAATGTTAATTAATAATTATTATATTTTTTTATTAATTTTCTATATTCCTTTAAATATAAGTTTTTCTTTCTACTTCTCAGCTCAATATGAAATATAAGAAACTCTAATTACATTTTATGTTTTATTTTACCAATTATAATGTCTCTTAGGAGGATACTTTCCATCCACCTTATTTTCAAGTCTTTCAAATATAGCTTTGTCATTTTCTGTAATCTCATTTAATGTTTTAAATATATCATACTCCCCATTTTCATAATTCATTTTTATATATCCATTACTTCCATATGTATAAACATATGGTGATATTTCTTTGTAACCATATACATCATCATCAATACAGCCTATATCTCTGTCGTATAATGTCCAATCATCTCTCCCCAATTCATGATTGTATCCACGCAATATTGCTATTCTTCTATTTCCAAATGAAACAACTGTATCCCTCCAATCTTGTGGATATGGACTAGTATCATTATTCTCAACTAACTTTTTTACAAATTTGGCAAATCCTACTGTTAAAGTTAGAATACATATTAAAACTAATATACAAATTATTATTATCTTTTTCATATTTTCCTCCTAATAAACAAAATTATATTCTACATCCCAAACATATGACTTTAAAAGACCTGTGCTTTGCATAACAAATCCTAAATTATTAGCCAAGTCACTAAACGAATCGAGTGAGCGCCGCTCTATAAAATCATATGTATCCGATAACCTAACATTTATGTTCCAGCCATAGAATGTTTTATTACCTGATAATTCTAAATTTGCTTTTTGAATACTATAGTGTAAATCACCTAATAAATATTGTACATCAGTTTGTACTTTACTAAAGCTATTACCATCTGAATTATTTATAAAGGACTAAGGATTTATAATATTTTTATTTTCTCTTTTCGTAATCTCATTACTTACCTATTACTATACAATTTTGCTCTTTAAATTACTTCATATTTTCTATTAAGTAATCAATGGATCTATGTCAAGTTTTTGGACACTTTTTTTGAGAATTTTTTTATATTTTT
>CANPFO010000039.1 GCA_947573555.1 uncultured Clostridium sp.
AATATAAAAAAATTCTCAAAAAAAGTGTCCAAAAACTTGACATAGATCCAAATATAGGTAATTATACGCATAGAAATTATTTAGGGGGAATTGTTAAACTAGGAATGGAAAGAGAGAAAGTTGGAGATATTATAGTAGTTGATGATGGTGCCGATATTATAGTAAAAGAAGAGTCAAGCCAAATATTAAAGCAAGAGTTGACAACTCTTACAAGATTTCAGAATTCTGATTTTAAAATAGTAGAAATAGAAGAATTAAAGCAACAAGAAATAAAAGTAGAAGAAATTAAAATAATAGTGCCTTCTTTGAGACTTGATAATTTTGTATCAGATTTAGCAAAAACATCTAGAAGCAAAGCTGTTGAAATTATAGATAGTGAGAGAGTATTTATAAATGGACAAAATGAGACAAAAGCATCTAAACAAATTAAACTAAATGATGTTATTACAATTAGAGGAAAAGGAAGATTCGTTGTTAAAGGATTTTCAGGAACTACTAGAAGTGGAAGGTCTGTAATAACAATAGAGAAATATGTATAAAATATAAGAAATAATTGTTACTAGTCAACATAGGTAATAAAAAATGTTAATATATTAATATTTTTTGATAAAAACATAGCTAGGGTCTACCATTGGGCTTTATCTTCAAAATATTAATATATTAACATTGTTATTATCCAATATTGACTAGTTTTTTATTCATTATTATTGCAGTATCTTTTCCATCATAATATTTTTTTCTAATGCCAACTGTATCGAAATTAAACTTTTTATATAAATTTATAGCATATAAATTATGTTCATTTACCTCTAGAGTAATTGTTTTTAAATTTTTTGATTTAGAATATATAATCAAATTTTCTAAAAGTAAAGAACCTATATTTTGACCTCTAAAATTTTTTTTTACTACTATATTCATAATATCAGCTTCATCTAAAATTATTTTTAGACCAGCAAATCCAACAATTTCATTCTCTAAAGATTTTGCAATTAAAAAGTATGAATCTTTACATTCTAATTCTTGCTTTAAAATGTTATAATTCCAAAAATCATCAAAACTATCAACTAAAATGCTTTTTATAGATTCTAAATCTTGTAAATTCATTTTACTAACTTTAAAGTTCATAACTCAAATCTCCTTATTACTATTTTCTTCAAGTTGTTTTTGAGCTTGAGGCTTTTTTAAATATAAAGGTAGAATGTCTTCACCAGTATATTCATTGGAAATAAATTTACAATATCCAGCAATTCCAAGGTTTCTAATATCTAAATAGAAATCAGTAGATTTAGATGGAATACCATTGCCAACAAAAGTGATATTTTGATTGGCATATTTTAAATTGAGTAGTTCTAGAACTTCTGACGATGACTTAGGACAAGGATATTCTAAAATTTTGTAATTATTATCATCACTTAGTTCAAATAAGGCGAAATAGCAATTGTCATTTTTGCAATCAATAGTACTACAAATAATGCCTTTATCTGTAATAGTACGTGCTAATACCTCTAAACTAGTTATGCCAATACAAGGAATATTTAAACTATCTGAAAAAGCTTTGACTGTTGAAACTCCAATTCTTATACCAGTAAATGAACCAGGTCCAACATCAGATACAATTAAATTAATATCCTTTAAAGATAAGTTATTCTTATCTAAAATTTGCTTAATTAACGGCATTAATGTTTCAGAATGAGTTAATCCATTATTTAGTTCTATTTTATTTATTAGGTTATAATCTTCTAAAATCGCTACACTACATAAAGTGCTAGAAGTGTCAATACATAAAATTTTCAAAATAAGACTTCCTTTCAAATTACAGTAACAAACTAATTATTAAATATTAAAATTTTCACAATAATCAATTATAATATCATATTTGTTACCAACAGATTCAATATTTAAAACTCTCGAATTCTCATTATCATATTCTCGAGAAAAATTAATTTTTAGATATTCTCTAGGCAAAGCATCTTCTATTAGTTCGCCCCATTCAATAATACAAATACCATTTTCAAAGTACTCTTCTCCACCAATTGCAAAAAATTCGGAAGAATCTTCTAATCTGTAAACATCAAAATGATAAATATTGGTATTATTTTTTTGATATTCGTTAACAATAGTAAATGTTGGACTTGAAATTTCATCTTCTAAATTAAAATAAGACAAAAAACCTTCTGTAAATTTAGTTTTACCAGAACCTAAATCACCAGAAAGAACGATAGTATCTCCATTTTTTAATTTAGATGCAATAAATTTAGCCAAATGTTTTGTATCGTTTTCAGAATTAGATTTATAAGTATAATTTTTCATAAAATAATCTCCATAATATTTAATATAGTAACCATTATAATATAAAAATGGAAAAAATTCAATGAAATGTATTGATAAATTTTAATACGTGTAATATAATTGTAACGAAAATGTAACAAAATAGAAATGAAAGTGATATTAATAGAATAGAAGGGATGTAAGCATATGTTAAAATTCGGATTTGGACAAGATGTTGGAATAGATTTAGGAACAGCAACTGTAATAGTATATATAAAAGGAAAAGGAATTGTATTAAGAGAACCATCAGTAGTAGCTGTAAATAAAAATACAGGAGATGTATTAGCAGTAGGTAGTGAAGCAAGAAGAATGTTAGGAAGAACACCTGGAGATATAGTAGCTACAAGACCTTTGAAAGATGGAGTGATATCAGATTACACAGTTACTGAAAAAATGTTAAAATACTTTATAAAAAAAGTTTGTGGAAAATCTATATTTGCACCAAGAATTATGATATGCATACCATCACAAGTAACAGAAGTTGAAAAAAAGGCAGTAATAGATGCTGCAATGCAAGCAGGAGCTAGAAAAGTATTTTTAATAGAAGAACCAATAGCTGCTGCAATAGGAGCAGGAATTGATATAGCAAAACCATGTGGAAATATGGTGGTAGATATTGGTGGAGGAACAACAGATGTAGCTGTAATTTCATTAGGAGGATCTGTTGTAAAAACATCACTAAAAGTTGCAGGAGACAAATTTGATGAATATATAGTAAAATATATAAAAAGAAAATATAATGTTGTCATTGGCGAGAGAACAGCAGAGGACTTAAAAGTCAATGTAGGATGTGTATATCCTAAAATACAAGATTCAGAAATGGACATAAGAGGAAGAGACCTAGGAACAGGATTACCAAGAACAATAACAGTACATTCAAGTGAAATGCTAGAAGCATTAATAGAACCAGCGATGATGATAGTAGATGCAGTTCATAGTGTATTAGAAAAGACACCACCAGAACTAGCAGCAGATATAAGTGATAAAGGAATTTATATGACAGGAGGAGGCTGCCTAGTAGATGGGCTAGACAAATTACTTCAAGAAAAAACAGGAATAAATGTAATGATAGCTCAAGACTCTGTATCATGTGTAGCCTTAGGAACAGGAAAAGCATTAGACAATTTAGACACATTAGATGGAAAAACTAAATGAGACAAGTGGGACAGGTAATGTTTGTCTCACTTTTTATAGCTTTTTTTGTCGAAAATTGCTATAATTTATACAATGCAAAATTTTTAAAAATTCGACAAAAAAAGTGAGACAAACATTACCTGTCCCACTTGTCTCAAATAATAATAAAGAAAGTGAATAAATATGAAAAAAGTAGTAAAATTTATAACATTAGGTTGCAAAGTAAACCAATATGAAACAAATGCAATGGCACAAAAATTTATAGAAAATGGATATAAAGTAATAGAAGAAATAAGTAATCAAGAAAACGAAAATATAAAACCAGATATATGTATAATAAACACATGTACAGTAACAAATATGTCAGACAGAAAATCAAGACAAATGTTAAGAAAAATGAAAGAAGAGAATAAATCAGCTATAGTTGTTGCTGTTGGATGCTATGCACAAATTGCAAAACAAGAGTTATTAGAAAGACCAGAAATAGACTTAGTATTAGGAAATAATGAAAAAGTAGATATTGTAAAATATTTAGAAGAATATTTAAAAGAAAAACAAAAGATATTAGAGGTACAAAATGTAATGGATTCTAAAGAATTTTCAGAGTTTGGAGATACTACATTTTCAGAAAAAACAAGAGCAGTAATAAAGATACAAGATGGATGTGATAGATTTTGTTCATACTGTATAATACCTTACGCTAGAGGAAGAGTAAGAAGTAGAAAATCTGAAAGTATACTATCAGAAATTACAAAGATTGCTCAAAAAGGAATAAAAGAAATAGTAATAACGGGAATTCATATAGCATCATATGGAAAAGATTTTAAAGAGAATTATAAGTTAATTGATTTATTAGAAGAAATAAATAAAATAGAAGGAATTGAAAGGATAAGGCTAGGTTCAATAGAACCATTATTAATAACAGAAGAATTCATAGAAAGACTAAAAAAAGTAGATAAAATATGTCATCATTTTCACTTGTCATTACAAAGTGGATGTGATGAAACATTAAAAAGAATGAATAGAAGATATACAACAGACCAATTTAGGGATATTGTTAAAATTTTAAGACAAGCATATGAGGATGTAAATTTGACAACAGACATAATAGTAGGATTTCCAGGAGAGACAGAAGAAGAATTTAATAAAACATATAAGTTTTTACAAGAAATAAAGTTTTATAAAATGCATATATTTAGATATTCACCAAGAAAGGGTACAAAAGCAGCAGCAATGGAAAATCAAATACCAGGGAATGTAAAAGAAGAAAGAAGTAAAAAATTAATAGAACTATCAAATGAAAATGAGTATTTATACAATAAACAATATATTGGAAGGGAAATAGAGGTATTATTTGAAGAAGAAAAAGAAAAAACGTACCAAGGGCATACTCAAAATTATATAGTAGTACATTGTAAAACAGATGAAAAAATAGAAAATGAGATAAAAAAAGTTATTTGCCAAAAAGTATATGAAGACTATATAGAAGCTGTAATAAAAATGTAATAATTGTGTAATTAAAACTTAACACAAAAAATATTGATATTTATATAAAAGTATAGTATAAATTAAATAACTTATAAATAAATTACAAAGGAGGAAACATAAATGTCTGAAATAAATGGAGAAGTTAAAACAGGTGTATTTGGTGGAATTATATTTGTAGATGAAACACAACAAAATAAAACTATAGAAAATGCAGAAACAATAAGTGAAGAACCAGTAGTAAATGTAGGAACTATTAGAGGAAACAATTTACCAGCAAAAGTAGGCTTTTGGCAAAAGTTTAAAGCTTTCTGGTTGCAAGAAATAGATTGGAATAAGGAAATAAAAGTGGAATTAACACCAAAACAACAAAAAATAGAGAATGAAATAAATGAATTTTTACATCAAGAAATTACTTGGGAAAAAGTACATAATTTTTTATTTCAAGAAGTAAAATTTGGAAAAAGGAAATAAATAAGAGGGATGGTTCTAATTGGACATGTTGTCCAATTAGAACCGATTTTAATGTAAAAATTACTATTGAACAGTAATATTTGAATTGTGAAAATTATATGAAAATCAAAAAAAGTATGGCCTATAAACTTAAAATATGCTATACTTTTTTTGCTAGTAGCTATAATGGGGAATATCATTAGCACAATAAAATTAAAAGGAAGGTGACATTTTGCCTAGAATAGCGAGAAAATATAGCGAGATAAAAGTTTATCATATTATAATAAGAGGAATTGATAAACAAAATATATTTATAGAAGAATGTGACAAATACAAGTTTATAGATATTATAAAAGAAACGAAGGGTAAATATAATTATGAGATTTATGTATATTGTTTAATGGATAATCATGTACATTTAGTTATTTATGATAAAGAACAAAAAATTTCAAAAATAATGCAAAGCATTCAAATAAGTTATGCAATTTATTTTAATTTTAAATACGATAGAATAGGACATTTGTTTCAAGACAGATTTTTTAGTAGTAAAGTTGAAACTAGAGAGTACTTGAAAATGGTTTGTAGATATATTCATCAAAATCCGCAAAAGGCAGGTATAGCTAAAGTAGACCAATATAAATGGAGCAGTTACAAAGAATATATTGGAAGAAATAAGATAATAAATAATCAAGTAGTATTATCAGTTTTTTCAGAAAATTCAAAAGAAGCTATAGAAGAATTTGTTAAATTCCACAATATAGATAGTGATGCAAATAAAGAAGAAGAAATAGAAAATATTATTAAATATGAATTATCAAGAAAAATGACGGATAATGAGATTAGAAAACATATTTGTGAACTATTAAATATAGAAAATATCTATGAGATATTAAGATATAACAATGAAATTAGAAATGAAAAAATAGAAAAGCTTAAATGCTTTAAAAACGCATCAATAAGTCAATTATCTAGAGTAACAGGAATAAATAGAAAAATAATAGAAAGAGTAATAAAGAAATAGAATGGGGAATTTTGGACATTTTGTCCAAAAAGAACCGTCCCTTAGGAGGTAAAGATGGCAAAGAATAAAACTATATTTGTTTGTAATGAATGTGGATTTGAGTCAGCAAAATGGCTAGGAAAATGTCCCGCATGTGAAAGTTGGAATACATTTTTTGAACAAAAGATTGTTGAGAGCAAAAATAGTGCATTAAAGGGAGAAAAGGCCTCTAATAATATACCACAAAAATTAAATACTTATGAAGCAAAAGAGACTATAAGAACTTCCACTGGATTTGAAGAGCTAGATAGAGTTCTTGGCGGAGGATTAGTCAAAGGTTCTTTGATTTTATTAGGTGGTGAGCCAGGAATAGGTAAGTCTACATTAATTTTACAGATTTGTGATAAAGTTAATGGAGAAGGACAAGTTTTATATGTGTCTGGAGAGGAATCTGCAGAACAAATAAAATTAAGAGCAGACAGATTACGGTATAAATAATGAGAATATATTATTTTTAGGTGAAACAGATATTGATATTGTCAACCAAAATATTATAAATATAAATCCTAAGTTAGTAATAATAGATTCGATTCAAACTATGTATTCTGAAGAGATTTCAGCAGCAGCACGGAAGTGTTAGCCAAGTTAGAGAAATAACTTCACAGATTATGAGAGTATGTAAATCTAGGAATATAACAACAATAATAATAGGACATGTTACAAAGGATGGAAATATTGCAGGTCCAAGAGTTTTAGAACATATGGTAGATACAGTGCTATATTTAGAGGGAGAAAGATATTTTGCGTATAGAATATTAAGAGGCGTAAAAAATAGATTTGGGTCAACAAATGAGATTGGAATGTTTGAGATGAAAGGAGAAGGAATGTGTGAAATATCCAATCCTTCAGACATACTTATATCGGAAAGGGAAGACAACCCACCAGGTTCATGTATAGTTTCTTGCATGGAAGGAACAAGATCAATATTAGTTGAACTACAAGCATTAACAACACAAAGTGTATTTGGATTTCCAAAAAGAACAGCAAATGGCGTTGATTATAATAGATTAGCACTATTAATAGCGGTTCTAGAAAAAAGAGCTGGAATGAATTTAGGTTCTCAAGATGTATATTTAAATGTAGCAGGAGGATTAAAAATAAATGAGCCTTCAATTGATTTGGGTATATTAATGGTAACAGCTTCTTGCTATAAAAATGTACCTATTGAAAAAGGGACTGTCATAATGGGAGAAGTTGGACTAACAGGGGAAGTTAGAAGGATTAACTTAATTGAAAAAAGAATAAAAGAAGCAGAAAAGTTAGGATTTAAAAAATGTATAATTCCAGAAAGTAACAAAAAAGGGTTGAAAGAAAGTTTTAAATTAGATATAATAGGTGTCAAAGATGTAAACGAAGCAATGAAGAAACTAGGATTAAGATAAACAATTATACAACCATTTCATATAGGAAGGAAAGGTGAAAAAAGTGTTGACAGAACTATTAAAACTTATAGCACCAGGAACACAAATAAGAGATGGACTAGAAAACATTCTAAAAGCTAAGACAGGAGCATTATTACTGATAACAGATAATAATGATATAATAAAACAAGTAGTAGACGGTGGTTTTTCTATAAATGAGGAATTTACACCAGCAAGATTATATGAATTAGCAAAAATGGACGGAGCAATTGTTTTGAGTGGAGACTTAAAGAGAATTTTATTTGCGAATGCTCAATTAATACCATCAAGAGATATAGATACTATGGAAACTGGAACCAGACATAGAACGGCAGAAAGAATAGCTAAACAAACTGGAGAGCTAGTTATAAGTATATCACAAAGAAGAAATATAATAACAATATTTAAAGGAAATTACAGATATATACTAGAAGATACGAATGCAGTTTTAAGCAAGGCAAATCAAGGTATACAAACTTTAGAAAGATATAAAAAAGTATTTGATGATAAATTAAGTATATTAAATGAATATGAATTTAATGATATAGTTACACTAAAAAATGTTATAGATGTTATTCAAAGAGCAGAAATGGTGCAAACAATAGCAAGTGATATTAGAAAGCAAATTTATGAACTTGGTGAAGATGGAAGACTAGTCAATATGCAATTAGAAGAATTAATGGGAGGGCTAGAAAAAGAAGAAACATTAATAATAAAAGATTACATGGCGCCATCTAGAAAGAAAAGATTAACTGAAAAGGTTATGCAAGAGCTATCAGAAATGGAATATGAAGATATAACAAATGAAAATAATCTAGCAAAATTATTAGGATACGAAACATTTGACAATTATGACGAGGTGGGTGTTTTTACAAGAGGATATAGAATACTAAATAAAATACCTAGAATGCCTACAAATATTGTTGAAAACCTAATATTAACATTTAAATCATTCCAACATATTTTAGCAGCTGATATTGAAACTTTAGATGATGTTGAAGGAATAGGAGAAGTTAGGGCAAGAACAATAAAGCAGTCATTAAGAAGAATGCAAGAACAATTTATGTTTGAATAATATAGTTATATTAATTTAAATTTAATTTAGAAAAAAGAGAAAGAGAGGAAAAATGATGAAAAACATAGGAAAAATTTTATGGGGAGTAGCATTAATTGCTACAATAATATTAATAGGAGTAGTGGGGTATGGATACTATCAAAAAATTACATTTAAAGAAAAGAATCCAATAGCAACAATAGAAGTAGAAAACTTTGGAAACATAAAAGTTGAGCTATATCCACAACAAGCACCAGAAACAGTATCAAATTTTATAGCTTTAGCTAATAAAGGATTTTATAATGGAACAGGATTTCATAGAATTGTAAAAGACTTTATGATTCAAGCTGGCTCAAAAAATGGAGATGGAATAACAGGAGCAAAAATAAGTAACTTAAAAGATAATGGAGCAGATGAAGAATATACAATAAAAGGCGAATTTTTAGCTAATAACATAAAAAATACGTTAAAATTTGAAGAAGGAACAATTGCGATGGCTAGAGCAGATTATACATCATATTCTTCAGCACTAAAAAAGGAATCATATAATTCTGGTTGTTCACAATTTTTTATAATGACAAAAGATAATGCAGGCCTAAATGGATATTATACAGCATTTGGTAAAGTAATAGAAGGATTAGAAATTGTACACAAAATAGAAGAGGTAGAAGTAAAGGCAGCTGAAGGGCAAGAAGAGAAAGAAGGAGCAGAAGTTAGTACTCCTGTAAATCAACCTAAAGTAAAATCTATTAGTGTTGAAACATTTGGAATTGATTATGGACTACCAGAGACTTTAAAACCATTTGATTATACTTCTTGGCTTTACAGTCAATATAATGTAGGGCAATAAAATTATTAATGCATATTAAAAAAAAAATTAATGAAAAAAGTTGTCAAAAGTAATAACAAGTGTTAAAATAAATTTAGATTAAAAAAAAACCAATTTTGTAGGTGGATTTTTTAATCTTTTTTTATTATAGATAAAAAAGTGATACTATAGGAGGTAAAAGTGAAAGTAGCATTTAATAACGAATTATATTTAAAATTTCAGAAGGAAAAAATTGAAGAAAGAATAAGGATGTTTGATAATAAGTTATATCTAGAATTTGGAGGAAAAATATTTGATGATTATCATGCAAGCAGAGTTTTGCCAGGATTTCACCAAGATGCAAAAATCCAATTATTAAAAGACTTTAAAGAAGACTTAGAAATTATTTTTTGCATAAATGCAAATGATATAGAAAAGAATAAGATACGAGCAGATTATGGAATAGGATATGATAGAGAACTAATAAGATTGATAGATAATCTAGAAAAGTTAGAAATTAAAATTAATAGTGTAGTAGTTACAATGTATACAGGACAAACTCAGGTACAAAAACTAAAAGAAGTTTTAGAAGATAGAAAAATAAAAATGTATATACACACTCCAATAGAAGGATATCCAAATGATATAGAAAAAATAGTAAGCGACCAAGGATACGGAAAAAACCCTTATATAGAAACAACAAAAAAATTAGTAGTAGTTACAGCGCCAGGAGCTAATAGTGGAAAATTAGCAACATGCTTATCACAATTGTATCATGAATATAAAAGGGGAACAAAAGCAGGATATGCAAAATTCGAAACATTTCCTGTTTGGGACTTGCCATTAATGCATCCTGTAAACATTGCATATGAAGCAGCAACAGCAGACTTAGGAGATATTAATATAATAGACCCATACCATTTAGAAAACTATAATATAAAAGCAGTTAATTATAATAGAGATATATCAACATTTTCAATTTTAAAGAATATATTAACTAAAATAACAGGAGAAGAAATATATAAATCGCCAACAGATATGGGAGTTAATACAATAAGCAAATGCATAACGGATGAAAAAGCTGTTGAAAATGCAGGACTTATGGAAGTAATTAGACGTTATTACAATTCTCTATGTGATTATAAGAGAGGAATAGGAAATCAAAAAGCAGTAGAACGAATGGAAGTTTTAATGAACGAACTAAATCTAAGTAAAGAAGATAGAAAAATTTCCAGAAAAGTAAAAGATCTAGTAAATATTAAAAAAAGAGAAATAATGGCAATTCAGATAAATGATGAAGAAATAATAACAGGAAAGGAATCAGAATTATTAACAGCACCAAGTGCAGCATTTTTAAATGTAATAAAACATTTAGCCAAGATACCAGATGATGTATATTTACTATCTCCGTCAGTACTAGAATCGATATTTAAAATAAAACAAAAAACATTATATGAAAAAAAATATCAACTAAACTTGTCAGAAGTTATGATAGCACTTAGTATATGTTCAACAACAAATCCAATAATCGAAACAACATTAAAACAGATAGACCGAATAAGAGGGATGGAAGCACATTGTTCTTATATAATAACAGATACAGAACTAAATGTAATAAAAAGTTTAGGAATTAACTTAACATGTGAACCAAGATTAATAGGTTAGAAGACTTAATAAAAGATAGAAGAAAATAATTTCTATAAATAAAAAGAAATTATTTTCTTTTTTTAGTTCTAAAAATGAAGGAATAAAATATAAATATATAGGGAAGTTATGTGAAATCTATGTGAATTTTAGCAGACACTATTGACATTTGCTAAAAAAAGGTATAAATTATTAGCAGTCATTCTTAAAGAGTGCTAATAATTGCGAATTCAAATGGAAAAATTTAAGGAGGTAATATCATGATTAAACCATTAGGAAGTAGAGTATTAATAAAAATGAAAGAAGGCGAAGAAACAACAAAAAGTGGAATTATACTAGCAAGTGGAGCACAAGAAAAACCACAAATTGCAGAAGTAATAGAAGTAGGTCCAGGAGAAAAAATAGACGGAAAATTAGAAGAAATGTATATAAAAAAGGGTGATAATGTAATAGTAAATAAATATTCTGGAACAGAAGTAAAATATGAAGGAGAAGAATATTTAATATTAAAGCAAGAAGATATATTAGCAATAGTAGAATAAAATTTGTGACAAAGGGGGCGTCACTTTTTGTCACAGTAAAAACAGAAATAAAACAAAAGCCGACAGCTATTAAAGGAAGTTACGAAAATTGTGACAAAAAGGGACGCCCCCTTTGTCACAGATTTTGAAAGGAGAGTAAATTAAAATGGCAAAACAAATTAAATTTGGAGAAGATGCAAGAAAATCTTTATTAGAAGGAGTTAATAAACTAGCTGACACAGTAAAAGTAACATTAGGACCAAAAGGAAGAAATGTAGTTTTAGATAAAAGCTTTGGAGCACCACTAATTACAAATGACGGTGTTACAATTGCTAAAGATATAGAGTTAGAAGATAAATTCGAGAATATGGGAGCAAGACTTGTTAAAGAAGTTTCTGAAAAGACAAATGATGTTGCAGGAGATGGAACTACAACAGCTACAGTTTTAGCACAAAGTATGATAAAAGAAGGTGTTAAAAATGTTGCATCTGGAAGTGATCCAATGGCTATGAAAAGAGGAATTGATAAAGCTGTAAAAGCAGCTGTTGAAGAGTTACAAAAAATAAGTGTTCCTGTAAATGGAAAAGAAGATATAGCAAGAGTTGCAAGTATATCTGCAAATAATGAAGAAGTTGGAAATTTAATTGCAGAAGCAATGGAAAGAGTATCAAAAGATGGAGTTATAACAATAGAAGAATCAAAAACTTCAAATACAGAATTAAATGTTGTTGAAGGTATGCAATTTGATAAAGGATATGTTTCTCCATATATGGTAACAGATACAGAAAAAATGGAAGCTATAATTGATAATCCATATATATTAATAACAGATAAAAAAATAAGCAATATTCAAGAGATATTACCATTACTAGAAGGTTTAATGCAACAATCTGGAAAATTAGTAATAATTTGTGATGATATAGAAGGTGAAGCACTATCTACATTAGTTCTTAATAAATTAAGAGGTGTTCTAAATGTAGTTGCTATAAAGGCTCCTGGATTTGGAGATAAAAGAAAGGCTATGTTAGAAGATATTGCTATTTTAACAGGTGGAGAGGTTATAACATCAGATTTAGGACTAGAATTGAAAGATACACAAATTGAACAATTAGGAAGAGCAAGACAAGTAAAAGTTCAAAAAGAGAATACAATAATTGTTGATGGCTCAGGAGATAAGATTAAAATTTCAGAAAGAGTAAATCAAGTAAAAACACAAATACAAGAAACAAAAAGTGAATATGACAAAGAGGGATTACAAGAAAGACTTGCCAAAATAGCAGGAGGCGTTGCAGTAGTTGAAGTTGGAGCTGCTACAGAAACAGAGATGAAAGACAAAAAGTTAAGAATTGAAGATGCTTTATCTGCAACAAAAGCTGCTGTTGAAGAAGGCATTGTAGCTGGAGGTGGAACAGCGTTAATAAATGTTATTCCAGCTGTTGAAAAAGTTGTGAATGATTTAACAGGAGGAGAAAAATTAGGTGCTACAATTGTTTTAAAATCATTAGAAGAACCTGTAAAACAAATTGCAAGAAATGCAGGATTAGAACCAGCTGTAATTGTTGATAAAGTTAAAAAATCAGAAGTTGGTATTGGATTTGATGCAAGTAAAGAAGAATATGTTGATATGAAAAAGGTAGGAATTGTAGATCCAACTAAAGTTACAAGAAGTGCTCTACAAAATGCTGCATCAATTGCTTCAATGGTTATTACAACTGAAAGTTTAGTTGCAGATAGCCCAGAACCAAAATCATGCAATTGTGGTCATGATAACGGAATGGGAGCTGGAATGGATGGAATGTATTAAAAAAATTTAAAAAATTTTAAAAATCTCTTGACAGTTATAAAAAAATACTTTATAATTTATAACTGTTAGGAGCAATATGCAGGTGTAGTTCAATGGTAGAACCTCAGCCTTCCAAGCTGATGACGTGGGTTCGATTCCCACTACCTGCTCCATACTTTTTCATAAAGTATTATACAAAATAAATGTATGATTCAATATAGACAAATATAAAATTTATATGCAGGTGTAGTTCAATGGTAGAACCTCAGCCTTCCAAGCTGATGACGTGGGTTCGATTCCCACTACCTGCTCCATTTGAAAACAACTTACGAACCAATATGGTATCGTGAGTTTTTATTTTATATAAAACTTAAAGTTCTCTTTCTAGGAAGGAGGACTTTTTTGATGTTGAAATTTGAAATTATTGAAACATTAAAACCAAATACGGAAATCTTGGAGGTTATTAAAAATTACACTTACAAAGTTAAGAAAGGTGCAATAAAACATATTCTACATACTAATTTACAGGTTATAGATCCTACTGAATACTTAATTACATATCCTACTACTCTTACAATCCTAGAATATAAAGTTAATGAAATATCTAACAAACCATTTTTTATTAAAGAGCATAGTCAAAAATATTCATTATCAGAAATTACACAAATTTTAAAAAAATTAAAAATTTAGACTTTATTTTTTCTGTTTTAGTGAGGAAACAAATGAAAGGTGTCTGTTTTTAATCAATTTATTGAGGAAACAAATGGGAGAATAAATTTAACGAATTCTCAATATAGTGTTTGCTATTTTGCCTTTCAGTGAGGAAACAAGCGAGGAGATGATATTTTATGAGATGTGCAGTATATGTAAGAGTAAGTACAGATGACCAAAGAGATAATGGTTACTCTATTGATTCACAACTTCGTATGATTAAAGAATATTGTGAAAAGAACGATTATAGTATTGTAGATGTTTATAATGACGCAGGTCATTCCGGAAAAGATTTAATGCGACCAGAAATGCAGAGACTACTTGCAGATATTAAGTCTAAAAAGATTGATAAGTTAATTGCTATTAAAGTAGATAGACTTACAAGAAACAATTATGATGGTTTTTGGCTTTTAAATTACTGTGAAGAACACGATGTTAAGATTGAGTTAATACTCGAGCCTTATGATGTATCTACTGCTAATGGTGAAATGATTTTTGGTATGAATTTAGTATTTGGTCAGAGAGAAAGAAAAGAAATTGGTGCAAGAACAAAAAGAGCAATGGAAGAAATGGCACTAGAACACATTCATCCTAGTAAAGCACCTTATGGCTATATTAGAAATAAAGATACAGGGCATTTAGAAGTAGACCCTATTGAAGCCCAAGTTGTTAAAGAAATATTTAAACTTTGCCAAGATGGACAATCTACAAGAGGCATTGCTACGATTATGGAAAATAATAATGCCTATTTAAAACAAGGCAAATGGCGAAGCGATAGAGTTTATAAAATACTTACTAATTCTATTTATATTGGTATATTTGAATATGGAAAATATAAGCGAAAGCAAAAAGATATTTTAAGAGTAAAAGACTATTGCGAGCCGATTATTGATGAAGTTACTTGGAGTGCTACTAGAAATGTATTAGTGAAAAATAAGCACTCAAACTATGGAGAGTTTATTCATTTGTTTTCAGGATTGGTAAAGTGTCCTATATGTGGTGAAATAATGGCTTCGTCAGAATCTTTTAAATATCCAAATGGAAAACAAAAAGTTTACTATCATTTAAGATGTAAAAATCATAATTGTAGTGGATTTGGGCTTCATTATAATACTGAAAAAATAGAAGTTAAAT
>CANPFO010000040.1 GCA_947573555.1 uncultured Clostridium sp.
AATTTATTATACACTCTCTCATAAAATGTGTCCATATATCTATTCTAACACCATTCTTAAAATTTCTACTTTTCCTTCCTTTTTTTCAATAGGTAATATTTCTTTTAACATGTCATCTGATGGAATTACAATAGAAATAATAGCATAAGCATTTTTTGCAAATACTAGTTGTAATATTCCTTTTAAATATTGAGATAAGTCGTTTACTTTTATAACATCAAGTTCTAATTTATCTTTACAAGTATTTTCCCAAGTATTGTCAATAATACAAGTTCTTCTCATAAAATTAAGTTGTAACCTTGTTGCATTACCGACATATACCCACACTTCATCAGTAGAAAAAGCATCTTCAAACTCAAATTCTAGTGCTCTAATCTTGTTTAGTTGCTCAGAGGTTAGAGTCCTATCATTTTCGCTTATGTTTACAGTTTTTCTGAATTTTCCAAAACTATATGTTTCTGTACTTTCATCGCCATCAACAAGAATTACGTTAGAATTTTCTGGAATTTGAATTTCATCTGAAATATTCCAATCTGTCTTGTATTTTTGAATGCGATTAAAAATAATGTCATTTAGTTCTTGTTTTGTATTAATAGCACATAACTTAATAACTATTTTAAATACTTTTTCTTGAATTACAACTAAATTCATTGCTTCAATTTCATCATAAAAGCTGTAAACAGATTTCCGCCAAATAGATTGATGTTCTCTTTCATTTTGTCTTACTAATTCAAGAATCTCATCTATCTGGGCAAGAGCTATTTGATCTTGTTTTATTTTCTTGTTAATTCTTTTTTCTTCACTAGGTGTATAAGTTTGCACAACTAAATCTGATTGCATTTTGCAAATATCATTGTAGTAATAGCTTTGTAATTCTGCTATGAAGTTTACTGTATCTTGCAGTGTTGCCTTAGTGGACTCTACTGTATTGTTGTTTACTATACCTTCTGTCCGATTTTCTTGACTTGTATTGGAATTAGTCTTATCTAACCCAAAAAGTCTTGAGAAAAATCCTCCTTGAGTCATATATTTATATCTCCTTTCTTGAAAACGCCAAAACGGCATTTTAATATGAATGTAAAATTTGCTTTTTACATTCTATCATACTTAACATAAAAAGTAAAGGTTAAAACCTTTACTTTTTATTTTCATATTTATGTTTGCTCATTAATTTCTGTAAATATTGATATTACTGATTTTTCCACAACAATTTTTATATTTTTTTCCGCTTCCACAAATGCAAGGGTCATTTCTTCCTACTTTTGGGCCTTCATTTACAACTGTTTGGTTGTATTCTGGAGTATTAATTTTCTTTCCTCCATCAACACTATTAATTGCTTCTAGTGCTGCACCTGTTATTTTAACAGTTGCTTGTCTTTGAGCATTTTCATTTTGCTTTCTGATATTCATAAGAATTTTAACAACATCGACTTTTATGTTTGCAATCATTTCGTCAAACATATCCATACCTTCCATTCTATATTTAACTACAGGATCTTGTTGTCCATATGCTCTTAATCCAATACCATTTTTTAATTCATCCATACTATCTATATGATTCATCCATTTTTCATCAACAACTTTAAGCATTACAACTCTTTCAAGCTCTCTTAGTTTTTCTTCAGTTATTTCTTCTTCTTTTAATTCATATTTTTGTGTTGCTTGTTTTTGTAATTCTTCTATAATTGAATTAGAATCATCTTTATGTTCATTTATATATGTAAGCATATCTAAACCAAAAATATTTGTTATTTCTGTATTTAATGCTTCTGAATTAGCAGCAGTTACTTTTCCTTCTTCACTAAAAATTAATACTGTTTCTTCTGCAATTGAGTTTATCATTTTTAATATATTATCATGTATATCTTCACCGTCTAAAACTTCTCTTCTTTGTTTATAGATTATTTCTCTTTGAGCATTCATAACATCATCATATTTTAATACATTTTTACGAATACTAAAGTTTCTTCCTTCTACTTTCTTTTGAGCATTTTCTACTGCTTTTGATATCATCTTTGCAGCTATTGGCATATCTTCATCTGCACCTAATGTATTATATACTCTTGTTATAGCATCTCCGCCAAATATTTTCATTAGATCATCATTTAAACCAATAAAGAATTTAGATTCACCTACATCTCCTTGACGTCCTGAACGTCCTCTTAACTGATTATCAATTCTTCTTGACTCATGTCTTTCTGTACCAATTATTTTTAAACCACCAGCTTCTATAACTTTTTCTTTTTCATCTTTTATTTGCTCATCATATTTTTTAACAAGTTTATTAAACTCTTCTCTTGCTCTTAATATATCTTGATCATCTGTTTCATAATATGTATTTGATTCTTCTATTAAATTATCTGGAATTTTATTTTTTCTCATTTCCTCTTTTGCTAAATATTCGCTATTTCCACCTAGCATAATATCAGTACCACGTCCTGCCATGTTTGTTGCTATTGTAACACTTCCTAATTTACCAGCTTGTGCAACTATCATAGCTTCTTTTTCATGTGATTTAGCATTTAATACTTCATGTGGTATACGTGCCTCATTTAGCAATTTACTTAATATCTCTGATTTTTCAATTGAAACTGTACCAATTAAAACAGGTTGTCCTTTTTCATGACTTGCTTTTACTTCTTCAACTACTGCTCTAAATTTTGCCTTTTCATTTTTATATATTACATCATTTTCATCATTTCTTATCATAGGTTTATTTGTTGGAATTTCCACAACATCTAAATTGTAAATTTCTTCAAATTCAGATTCTTCTGTCATAGCAGTACCTGTCATACCTGATAATTTGTCATACATTCTAAAATAATTTTGGAATGTAATTGTTGCTAAAGTTTTTGACTCATCTGCTATCTTTACTTTTTCTTTTGCTTCAATTGCTTGATGCAAACCATTATTATATCTTCTACCATACATAATACGTCCAGTAAATTCATCAACAATTAAAACTTCTCCATCTTTTACAATGTAATCAATATCTTTTTTCATTACGCCATGTGCTCTTAATGCTTGATTTACGTGATGAACTAATGTAGAATTTTCTAAATCATTAAAATTTTCTAGCCCGAAAAATTCTTCTGCTTTTTCAATACCTTTTTGTGTTAATGAAGCTGACTTTGCTTTTAAATCTACTATATAATCAAATTTTTCATTATCTTCAGCCTGTTCAACATCTTTTACATCTTCTTCTACTATTATCTTTGCTTCTAACTTTCTTACAAAATCATTAGCTTTTTTATATAAATCTGATGATTCGTTTGCTCTTCCTGAAATTATAAGTGGTGTTCTAGCCTCATCTATTAAAATACTATCAATTTCATCTACTATTGCATAATGTAATCCTCTTTGTACTAATTGATTTTTATAAATTACCATATTATCTCTTAAATAATCAAATCCAAATTCATTATTTGTACCATATGTAATATCTGCAGCATATGCTTTTTGCTTTGCTTGAGGATCCATTCCTGCAATAACTAATCCAACTGAAAGACCTAAAAATTTATATAATTTTCCCATCCATTCGCTATCTCTTTTAGCTAGGTAATCATTAACTGTAATTACATGTACACCTTTTCCTTCTAAAGCATTTAAATATACTGGTAATGTAGCAACTAATGTTTTTCCTTCTCCAGTTTTCATTTCGGCAATTCTTCCTTGATGTAATATAATACCTCCTATTAATTGAACATCAAAGTGTCTCATTCCTAATGCTCTTTTAGATGCTTCTCTTACTACTGCAAATGCTTCTGGTAATATATCATCTAATGTCTTTCCATTTTTTAACTCTTCTTTAAAATAATTCGTTTTTTCTTTTAATTCATGGTCTGTTAGTTTTGATATTTCTGGCTCTAAGCTGTTTATTTTACTTACTATTGGCATTACTCTTTTTACTTCTTTTTCACTATATGTTTTAAATAGTTTCATTTGGTATCTTCCTCCTATGTTTTTTGTTTTTATTCTTAGTTACTATATCATTAAAGTATGCTTTTATCAAGTAATTTTAAAAAAAAGTTTAATATGTGTTACAAATTAGTTACTGGTCAGCCTTAGATAATAAAAATGCTTAAAATGCTGATATATTAATATTTTTTGACAAAAATATAGCTAGGGCCTACCATTGGGGTTTTATCTTCAAAATATTAATATATCAACATTTTTTGCTATTATACAAATTTTAAGGCTGACCAGTAACAAAAACTAGTATGATTAATACTTCATTATGAATTTTAGTAGTAATATTTTAATTATTATTTCATATATTTTACTATCAATTATTTATAAAATAGAAAGAGGATTTTATATGTTTATATTAAATTTTAAAGTAAATGGAAGTAAAATATTTAAATACTTTTTTATAGGAGTAATAATACTTTTAGTATTAATATTAGGAATAGTTATATATAGAGTTTTTAGTGGAGCTGATAATTCACAAATAGAATCAGAAACTTGCATGCCTAAAAATTCTATATCTAAAATATCTCCTAAAAACTATACAAACATTTTAAAAGCAGTTCATGAAGACATAGACTCTTATGTAGGCCAAAAAATTAGTTTTAGCGGATATGTATATAGAGTTTTAGACTTACAAGAAAATCAATTTATTTTAGCAAGAGATATGATTATAAACTCTAATTTTCAAACTGTTATTGTTGGTTTTCTTTGTGAATATGATGATGCTAAAAAATTCAATAATAATGTATGGGTTAATATAACAGGTGAAATAGTAAAAGGTGATTATCATGGAGATATGCCAATTGTAAAAATTATGAAAATAGAAATGGTAGAAAAACCTTCTCAAGAAGAATATGTTTACCCTCCTGATGACAGCTATATTCCAACAATGAGACAGATGGGACAGTCAATGTTTGTCTCACTTTTTTAGATTTTTTTGTCGAATTTTAAAATATTGTTACTAGTTAGTATAAATAGATTAACTAGTAACAATATTTTAAAATTCGACAAAAAAAGTGAGACAAACATTGACTGTCCCATCTGTCTCATTTTTCATAGAAAATGCTTTTTACTACTCCTTCATCAATTAATGTAGCGAAAACATTTTTTATAATAATTAATAATATTGGACCTAAAAGCAATCCCATTACTCCAATAACTTTAAATCCAGTATACATTGCAATTAATGTGAAAATCGGGTGTGTTCCGATGTGTTTACTAACTAATTTAGGCTCTAAAAATTGTCTTGTTATTGACATTATTATAAATAAAATTATAATTGCAATACCTAGTTTTAAATCACCATTAATACTTGATATAACAGCCCAAGGAATCATTACTGCTCCAGATCCTAGAATAGGTAGTGCATCTACAAAGCCTATAAATATTGCCATTAATAGTGGAAATTCTATATTAAAATTAATAAATTTTAGTATAGTTAATCCTATTAAAGATATTATAAATGAAACGAATATTAATGTTGCTTCAGCTTTTAAATATCCTCCTAATGTTTTGGTTAATTCCTTAATATGTGTGCTTATTTTAAAAACCCATTTTTTAGGAAAATGGTGTTCTATTTGGTCTAAAATATAGACTTTATCTACACATATTAAATATAATGCCATAGTTGTTATTGCAAAATAGATTGCTATTGATGGTATAGAAGTTATTATATTTAATAAGCCGACTAACAGTCCTCTAATCCATGTTGATAGAGAATTTAAAATTCCTCCTGTTGAGTCTTGTATGATTGTTTTAAATTCTTCTGGCAAGTGTATTTTTTCAAAACTTATTTTGTTGGTTATGTTTTGTGTTAATATGTAAAATTTTTCTACATATTTGTTTAGGTTTTGTAATAGGTGTGATGCTTCAGAAATTAATGATACTATTCCCCATATTAAACTACCTATTATTATTATTGAGACTATAATGAATATTATTATAGAGCTACTTCTTCTAGAAAATTTTGTTTTTCTCATCAAAAATCTTATAGCTGGTTCTACTATTAAGGAAATTATAAATGCTATTAAAAATGGCATATAAAATATTGATAATTTTATTCCTAAGTATAAACCTACTAAAATTAGTATAACATATAATGCTTTTCTTAATACTCTTGTCCAATAAGACATGTCAATAATCATAATTTATTTCTCCTATTTATATTATATGATTAAATTTTATTTATATTCAAAAATTATACTTGAATAGTCTTTTTAGTTCCTCTTTTTTTGTTTTTCTATCATAAACTATAAAAATTATATATTAATATTTGAAAGTCAAGACTTAGTGGTAGACCACAACTGTCTTTTGACTAAAATATTAATATATAATTTTTTATATACATTTTTATTGATCGTTTTTATGAGTGCTACAATTACAGATATTATTTAGTGTAGAGCAAACACTATCTTTGCCTATTGAAGAATCATTTTCAGCTAAGTTTCCTAATGTTAAAATACCAACCACACAATTATTTTCATCACATACAGGTAATCTTCTTATTTGATATTTTGACATTTTTTCTTCTGCATTGTGTATTTCTTCATCCTTGCTACAAGTGCAAACATTTGTTGTCATTATTTCACTTACAGTTGTTGTATTAATATCTTTATTACATGCTACTGTTCTTAATAGTATATCTCTATCTGTTAATATTCCACAAATACAATTGTTTTTATCACATACAGGTACACATCCAATATGATTATCTTTCATTAATTTTGCTATTTCAGTTATTTTTGTTTCAGGATTTACACAGCATACATTTTCATTCATACAATCTTTTATTTTCATTTTTTATACCACCTTTCAAAATTTCTTATTTTTATTTTTGGCAATAAAAAAAAGATTATTCATCTATTTGAATAATCTTTTTTTAAATTATTATTATATATTAACGTTCATCTTCATTTTCTTGTGAATTATTACATTTTGGACGAAATTGTTGATTTGTATAATAATTCTCACAAGTTTTTAATATTATATCTGCTATGTCATAAGCAGTTGAATTTGATGTGTCTAATATTAAATTATAATTATTTACGTCTTCTAAATCTATTCCATATCTTTCTAAATATCTACTTCTTTCTCCTATTCTTCTTTTTTCTCTTTCTTCTGTTGCTTCTTCAACACTTTTATATTTACTATCTTCTATTCCTCTTGATGTATCATTATAAAGTCTTTGACCAGCTATTGATGCTTTTGTAGTTAACCTTACAGCAAAAGATTTGGGAATGTTTGCGAATGCTAGTCTTGAATCTATAATCCATATATCGTTTGGATGTGCAACACTATTTATTTTTTTTCCTTCTGCTTTGATACTTTCATCTATTAAAGAATCTAATGCTGTTCTTACATATTTAAATTCTTCTGAATTATTAGATTGTTCTACTGTATATTTTGATATATCAATATTATCGCCTTTTATTTTCAAAATTGTTTTTGATAATAATTTCTTATATTCTCTATTGCTCAGAAGCTCTTGCATTTGTGGTTCTGCTAATAATGCTTCTAATTTTTCTAAGTTATCTAAATTTGCAATTATTTGAATAATAGCATTTGAATATCTTCTAAATGCATCTCCTGTACAAATTATGTGTATTTGCTCATCTGAATATCCTTTTTCTTTTAATAGTTCTACTAATTTTTTTATAGTTGTTCCTTTTCCACTAACAGGTTCTCCAGATATTGTTATTATTTTATTTCTTATATTATCTTCCATAATTTCTCCTTAATCTTGTTATAGAATTTTACATTTACTATTTTACCATATTTCAAGAATTATGTCAATTTCATTTCATTTTTTAATTTTCAATGTTTTAGAGATGCTATTAGTATAAATTAATATTCAAAAATATCATAATTATTAGAGTCAAATTCTCTATTGAACCCTGGATTTCCTGGTCTTGGTCCATAAGGTGGTCTCATAGGTGGTCTTGGTCCAGGCCCAGGCATTGGTGGTCTATACATAGGCGGTCTCATAGGTGGTCTGCCTGGCCTATTTAGTAGTTCTCTAATTAATAAAATTTTTATTAAATCTCGTAAACTTCTATTTAGTTGTCTCGTTTCTCTATTTTCTACTGCTTTCTCAGTTACTGTTACTTCAGGTTTTTTTTCTGTTGTTCTTACTGTGTTAGAAGATGTGTTTGTTGTTTTTATATTATTTGTTAAATTAATATTTAACTGTATTGTATCATTTGATTCTAATGAAGAATAAATTTCATCTGTCATATTTTCTATATCTTCATTATTTACAGTTCCTCTAAAATTATCACATTTGGTTTTTACCATTGGATATACTATTTTATATATTTCAGGATAACATTTTTCTACTTCGGAATTCATTAGATTTTGGTTACTATAAGTTTGATTGCTATTATATGAATCATTAGTTGGATATCCTAAAATACTTCTTATGTATTCATCATAAGTTTCGTTATACATAATAAACCTCCCATATTATAAAATTACATTATATAATATGTAAGAGGTTATGTTTTGGTTAAATATTATTTACTAAATTCTTGAATTTTTCGCCTCTATCTGCGAAATTTTTAAACATATCAAAACTTGCACTAGCAGGAGAAAATAAAACTATATCACCTTTCTTTGCTGATTTTTTTGCAATATCTATAGTTTGTTCTAATGAATCACACATATTTATATTTATACTTTTATGTTGTATTTCTGATTCTTTTTTGACTACATCAAAAATCTTTTCTGCTGTTTGGCCAATTAAAATCAATGTTGAAACTTTTTCTAATATTGGCTTTGCAAGAGGTTCATATTCTAAATTTTTGTCATATCCTCCTGCTATTAAAATTATATTTTCTGTGAATGCATTAAGACCAGACAAAGTTCTTGTAGGAGATGAACTTGCTGAATCATTATACCATTTTACATTATCAATTTCTCTTATAAATTCAATTCTATGCTCTACAGGTTTGAATTCTTTAATTGCATCTAAAGCTACATCTATATCAACTAAAGTTTTTGTAGCAGCTAAGGCTGTGGCAATATTTTGATAATTGTGGCTACCTCTCAAAATAACTTCATCTGTATTTAATATATGCTTTCTTACTTTATCTTCACACTCTTTTATAACATTATCATCTACTATAAATCCATTTTCCAACTTTGTTTCGCTACTAAAAAATACGACTTTTCCAGGAGCTTCTTTGCTACATTCCCTTGTTATATTATTGTCATAGTTTAATACTAATATTCCATTTTCATTTTGATATTTAAAAATGCTTTTTTTAGCATCTATATACTCTTCGTAATCTGTATGTATATTTAGGTGATTTGGAGTTATATTGGTTATAACTGATATATCAGGACTAACTTTCATATTCATTAACTGAAAACTACTTAATTCTAGAACTACAATATCATCTGGTTTCATTTCTTGTAATTTTGTAAATAATGGAGTTCCTATATTACCTCCTAAAAAAGTATTATAACCTGCTTTGCGTAAAATAGCAGCAATCATACTTGTAGTAGTTGTTTTACCATCACTACCAGTTATTCCTATAACTTTACAAGGACACATTTCTAATAGCATTTCAACTTCAGTTGTTACTATTGCTCCCCTATCAGATTCTTCTTTTAATTCTTGCTTTGTAGGTAAGCAACTAGGTGACCTAAATATAATATTGAAATTTTTTAAATTTTTTAAACAATTTTCTCCAAATGAAGTCGAAAAATTATATTGTTTAATTTTATTTATAATATCTTCAGAAATTTCACTTATATTTCTTTCATCAAATATAGTTACTTGAGCTTTCTTTTCAAAAAGATAATCTAATAGAGGTAAATTACTTACTCCTAGCCCAATAACTGCAACTTTTCTAAACTTTAAATATCCATTAAATTCTTCTAATTTTTTATTTTCAAAACTCATTTTATCCTCCTTGAATTTGTTATAATCATTTGTCTATTATATAAAATACAGATTCTTTTCGTTACATGTCAAAAAAATCATCTTTTGAACATTATATATCTTTTTTTGTAAAAAGACAAATTTTAGTTGAATATTTATATATTTTTTGGGTCATATTATTATTACAAACTTGAATGGAGGTGCTTTTCTATGTCAAACAAGAATAACAACCAAAAAAATAACAATAAAAATAACAACAACAATAATAATAACAATAATAACAATCAAAGACAAAATAATAACAATTGTAAATAACTTAAGTATTTAAAATATAGCTCTTATGCATAAGAGCTATATTTTAATATATTTTTCAATTTTACTGGACTGATTTTCTCTTTTATGATATTATATTGTAAGGCAAATGAAAAAATTTGGAGGTAATTTATGAAAAGTTTAGTAAAAATAGTTTTTATATTTTTTATTATGTTATTGATGAGTATTAATTCTATAAATGCTATTAACTTAAATTTAACAGAGAACACAAATGATGCATCAACATATTCTGGAAATACTTTGGAAGATTCTTCAAGTTCTAAATCATCAATAAGTACATCGGCAACTGTAAAAACTGGAAATATTTCAGATTCAAGTTTAAATTTATCGAATATTTTAAGTATATTTTTAATTGTTATAGGAATTCTTATCATTTTGTTAGCAATAGCTATTTTAATAAAATTAAAATAAATAATTTATATCAAACTAAAATTTTCCTTCTGAAAATTTTAGTTTTTTCTATGTATATTTTGTCCAGTTTATTAAAATAATATTAATAGATTTATTAAATTTAAATCTTGTTTAAATTTTTAAAGGAGGACAATTTTATGAGCAAAAAGATTTTGGCTATATTTACTATTGCTTTACTTATGATTTTTTCTTTTTCAATTTGCTTGGCAAACACTAATGAAAGTATCTTAGGAAATGCTACTAATGATATAAGAAATTTTGTTGGTGGTGTTGAAAATACAGTAGAAAATGCTGCATCAGATGTTTCTAATACTTCAAAAAACATTACAGGTGCTGCTGAAAATACAATGTCTGGAAATAATGATAATACTTTTACAGGAATGACAGATAATGACAATGGAAGATATTCAGCAACAAGAACTAGTACAAATGACGGTACTGTTATGGGAATGACTTCTACTGCCTGGACTTGGATTATATTAGGAATTGCTGCAATTGCAATCATAGCTGTTGTTTGGTATTATTCAATGCAGTTTACTAATAACAATAATCATATAGATAGAGATTAATTTTGTGCCAGAGGGGTCGTCCCTTTTTGGCACATTTTTTAAGTGTGCCAAAAGGGGACGACCCCTCTGGCACAAAATGTATTGCAGTTTCTAATTTTTAGTGTTATACTTTATACACAGAATATATTAAAGAGGTTAGTTATATGGGTATAGAAACAAAATTAATTGCGAAAAATTCTACTGCTTTTCATAATTATGATATTGATGATAAATTAGAAGCGGGTATTGTTTTATCAGGTACTGAAATTAAGTCTATAAGAAATGGGAGAGCTAATTTAAAAGATTGCTATGCTATGATAAAAAATGGAGAAGTGTATATAGTTGGAATGCATATTAGTCCTTATGAGCAAGGAAATATTTTTAATAAAGATCCTTTACGAGATAGAAAACTTTTATTAAATAGACGTGAGATTAATAAGTTAATTGGTTTAACTAAGCAAAAAGGCTATAGTTTAGTTCCTTTAAATATGTATTTTAAAGGTAGTATTGTAAAGATTGAATTAGGTGTTGGTAAAGGTAAAAAGCTTTATGATAAACGTGAAGATATTGCTAAGAAAGATGCTGAGAGGAGAATTAGACAACAAATGTCTAGTAAAAATAGTTAATTAGTAATTATCTGAAAATAAATACGAGAGACGACATTGTCGCCTCTCGTATTTAATGTACATTTATTTAATACAAAATTTTACATCCATTTTCTATTGTTTTTATATTACTTCAATTTGACACATTTGCATTGCTTTTAAAGCATTTTCATGGCTTTCAGGTGTCACTCCAGCACAACATGAAGAATCTACTGAAATAGGTACTTCTGGAAATTTTGCTTTAACTATCATTGCATTTGATATAACGCAGATGTCAGTACATAAACCAATTAATTCTATTGAACTAACATTATACTTATCAAGTTCTTCTGCTAGTTCTAATGAACCAAATGTTGGCTTATCGATAATTTTATCGTTTAATACATTAATCTCAGATGTGATTTTCCATCCTTCGCTTCCCTTTATGCAATGAGGAACTGGCAATTTTTTTCCTTCAGCGGTTTCTAAATAATCCAAGAAATGAGTATCTCTTGTGAATATAACTGTCTCTCCTAAGCTTCTGTAAGTGTCAATTTTCTTCTTTACATTATTGACAATACCTTCAGCTTCTTTGGTACCAAGTGCACCATTGATAAAATCGTTTTGCATATCAATTACTAAAAGCACCTTTTTCGGATTATTGTTCGTCATATTTTGCCCTCCATAATATTTTTTAGTTACTAGCCCACTTTATTAAAGTAGATTAGTCCAAAACAAAACAACTATAGGTTACTGCTAAATATTATTAAAACATTGGCATTATATCATTATTCACATAAAATTTCAAGACTTTACTAAAAGAATATGAACTTATTTATATCGTTATTGACATAATGTGAATAAGGTGATATACTGTTTTAGCATTTTTTCAAAATAGTTATTGTTATTTTGATAACTAGAGAAAATGCTATTATTATAAAACACTATTAATAAACAATTTCAGGAGGTCTCAACTTTATGAAGAATTATGGATTTGTACGGTGTGCACTAGGTACATTTGATGGTATCCTTTGCAACCCAAAGGTTAATGCATTAAGAATTAAGGAATTTATTTCAAGTGCTTATGATGAAAATGCAAATATTTTGGTATTGCCTGAGTTATGTTTAACAGGTTACACTTGCCAAGATTTATTTGAAACAACTGAACTTTTAGAAAATTCTTTGGAAAGCCTAAAAGATATATGCAACTTTTCTAGTGAATTTGCATATAAGGACATATTAATATTAGTTGGTTGTCCTATTTCTGCAAATGATTCTTTGTATAATTGTGCAGTAGCAATTTGTGCTGGAAAGGTACTTGGAGTTGTTCCAAAGCAATACATTCCAAATTATAATGAATTTTATGAGAAGCGGTGGTTTTCTCCATATTCAGACAATGTCTCTCTTACAGAAATAGATATTTTTAAAAATGGAGATAAAGTACCATTTGGCAACCTTCTATTTTCTTCTTCTCTTGGATATACTTTAGGAGTAGAAATTTGTGAAGATTTATGGTCTGTAATTACACCTAGTTCTTATATGGCTTTAGCAGAAGCGAATATAATTGCCAATCTTTCTGCAAGCAATGAATTTCCTCTGGTGCTTTTGAATCAAGCTCAGATTTAGTTTTTGGAGGAAGTGGATATGCATTTGAAAATGGCAAACAAGCATGGTGGCTTTGTTGTCGGAACAGGTGATTTATCGGAGATGGCTTTGGGCTGGTGTACATTTAATGGAGACCCTATGAGTATGTACAATGTTAACAATTCCATACCTAAAACGCTGGTTAAGTACTTGATAGAATGGTACGCTAGATTTAATTGTACCAATGATGGACTTTCAAAAACTTTATTAGACATCATTGATACGCCAATTAGTCCAGAATTGTTACCGAGTGATGGAAAGAAAGTTGTACAAAAAACAGAAAGTACTGTTGGACCTTATGAAGTAATTGATTTCTTCATTTATCACCTTATGCGAAACAAATTTTCAAAACATAAAATGTTTTTCTTAGCAAAGAAAGCATTTAGTGGAGTATATAGTGAAGAAGAATTGTTGAATTACTATAATAATTTTATAATATGGTTGTTGAGAAAAAAATAGCATTAAAGGGGCTTTTATAGCCCCCTTTTTTAATGTTTAGAACAGAAAAATGTTACTAATGTTGCTTTTATTTTATATCGTTAAGTCCCTATTGTATAAATAAAAATAATTATATGAATATTCAAAAATTCCGTTCTCCAAGGCGTTTCAAATAACAGATATTTTGAATTTATATACACACTATAATAAGTTAAAATGAATAAGATATTAGGTCGAACTCATTTTTTCATATTAATATAATTATTTTTATTTATACAATAGGGACTTAATGATTATTATATAATTACACATTATGCCTTATTTTCTGAACCGAATACATTTACAATTTTATGTTTTACAGTTTCTTTTATTAAATCTCTTGCTTCTCCTAAATATTTTCTAGGATCAAATGCATTTGGATTATCATGAAATACTTTTCTAATTCCTGCAGTCATTGCAAGTCTTAAATCTGTATCCACATTTATCTTTGAAACACCTGATATACTTGCTTGGTGTAGTATTTCATCTGGAACTCCTTTTGCTCCTGGTATATCTCCCCCATATTCATTACACATATTTATTAATTCTGGTATTACTGTTGATGCTCCGTGTAATACTATTGGAGTATTAGGTATTTTTTCTTTTATTTCTTTTAAAATATCAAATCTTAATTTTGCCTCTCCCTTAAATTTATATGCTCCATGGCTTGTTCCAATAGCGATTGCTAATGAATCACAACCTGTTCTTTTAACAAATTCTTCTGCTTGAGCAGGGTCTGTATACATTGCATCTGCAGCATCTACATTTACTTCGTCTTCTATTCCTGCTAATTTTCCAAGTTCTGCTTCTACTGTTACTCCATGTTCATGTGCATAATCTACTACTTTTTTTGTTACTGCAATATTTTCTTCAAAGTCATATTTTGAACCATCTATCATTACTGATGTAAAACCATTATCTATGCACATTTTAGCCGTTTCGAAGTCTGGACCATGGTCTAAATGTATTGCGACTGGAATATTTGGATGTTCCTCAACTGCTGCTTGTACCATTTTCATTAAATAGTTTATTCTTGCATATTTTAGTGCACTTGATGATACTTGCAAAATTACTGGTGAATTTGCTTCAGCTGCTGCATCTACTATTCCTTGTATTATTTCCATGTTGTTTACATTAAATGCTCCTATTGCATATCCTTCTCTCATTGATTTTTCAAACATTTCTTTTGTTGTTACTAATGACATATTTTTTCCTCCTTAATTTTTATTAATCATCTATTTATGTTATTAACAATATATTAATAAATTAATCAATAATATATTAATAATGCTATTTTATTTCTAAAATTTTTATATGTCAATACAATAATAAAAATAATATTTAATTTCTTTATTAGCTTTTGGATATTATTGTAACATCTGTTTAAATATTCTAATATTATATATCAAACTATGAAAGGAGTCTTTTTATGGATTATGAATTAATGATGAACGGAAATGTTAAAATAGGACAAAAAGCTCCAGAATTTGAAGCTATAACTTCTTGTGGTCCTATTTCTTTAAATGATTATAAAGGGAAATGGTTAGTTTTATTTTCACATCCTGGAGATTTTACCCCAGTATCCATACTTTTCAAACTTTTTTTGGAAGAATAAAAAAAGTTGTTTC
>CANPFO010000041.1 GCA_947573555.1 uncultured Clostridium sp.
TTGTAATTTATCTTTCTTCATTATTCTTAAAGTATTTATATCCTAATATACAAATTGGTATAAAATAAATACACCAAATTTCTAATAAAATTGTTCCTACAACATTCTCTGTATTCGCATTAAATATTGGAAACATTGGAACAATGAAACAACTAGGAAAAAATATTCCATGTACCAGTAATAATCTTTGTAATATCTTATTTTTATTATTTGTTGTATCTACTAAAAATGATAAAAAGAATGTTGATAATGCCATAAATCCGTATCCCAATAAATCATAATTAAAAAACAAACTTCCTAATTTACTGAAATCTATTATAGATAAAGTTTCATTACTCAAATTTGCATTTAAACTAATTGTCGTACATTGTGCATAATAAACAATAAAAATAAGAATAGCATAAATTATTCCAAAAGCAACACCTGAAATTCCTAATGCTTTTTTATTGTTATCTTTATTTATAGAATATAAGGAACAAGCAAATATAATATACCCTATTGCTAAAAATATACAAGAAAAATAACTTATAAATGCTCCACTATTTTCTTTTATTAAACTAACTATCATTGATAGAGCAAATACTAATACTGAAATTCCTGTTAGTAATGCTCCGTATTTCCCAATTTTTCTGTTCATTTCAACACCTCTAAAACTTGTAATTTCTTGTTATTATTACTTTTTCATAACCTTTTCAAATTTAAACATTCCATCATCTTCTTTATAACAATCTAATTGCATATTTGGATCAGGATGTTTTTCATTAAAGTATTCAACTATATGAAATCCTAATCTATTTACATAGAAATGTATATTTCTTTTATCAAAATATGGAGTACAAGTTTCCCATATTTCCGTATTTGGATATAATTCTTCTATCTGTTTCCATATTGATTGCCCTATTCCTTTGCTTTGAACTCCAACTTTTACAAATAAAAAGTCTAAATGATTATAATTTGTTTCTTTATTTATTGTAACAACAACTCCACCAACTATTTGATTATTTTCAATCATTTCATAAGCATAACTATTTTTTTTATTAAGGTCATTATCAATATCATTTTCTGGTAAAATCTGTTCTTCACTTTTACCATATACAGATTCATATCCATACTGAAAAGCCTCTATCATAAGTTGCTTAAATTCTTTTATATCTTCTTTTCTTAATCTTACTAATTCCATTTATAATCTCCTAAATAACTTGTAATTTAGCGATTACTTTTATAATCAATATTTGCTAATTTTGCTTGTTTACACAAATCTTTTGTCTGTATTTTATATTGTTTTCCATCTTTTATTGTATAAGTGCCACATTGCC
This sequence comes from uncultured Clostridium sp., assembly GCA_947573555.1. Classification (GTDB taxonomy): domain Bacteria; phylum Bacillota; class Clostridia; order TANB77; family CAG-508; genus CAG-269. The sequence goes on from CANPFO010000041.1 coordinate 1,317, forward strand.
TAAACTCAAAACTAACATTTTTTCTTATACATTGTTCTCTAATATCTAATGCCCAGTCATAATTAAATACCCTAGCATTTATGTCAGATTCTCCACCAACAACTACTAACTCAATATTATCAAGATATTTTTCAATGTCTATTTTCTCTAATAATGGCTGTGCTGTAATACATTTATGTTTTATTGGTAAATCTTTAAAAATTGATAATTTATAATCTGCATTTTTTTGATTTTCAATAGTACAACATACAACTACATTGTCGTATCCATTTTCCCAGTCATCTGGAATACATTTCATAAATCTATCAATTCTTTTTGTTAGAAACAAAAAAGTACAGTCCTGTCTTTCTTTAATCATTTTCCAACATTCATTTCTCCACTTATCTGCTTCTTCAATAAGAAAATCCGTAGAAAAACATAAATAAACAATTCCAGATTTCATTTTATAATTGTCATTTTTTAATTTTTCTATTGGTTTTTCAAAGTCTTTTGTTTTTACTATTTCGTTTGTATCAACATTTCTTTTGAAATCTCCTTTATGAATATAGCAATGTAAACAACCATCACTACATTTTTTACAACCTCGCCAAGCATTCCACATTGACATATTTATACCACCTTAAAATCTTGATTTTTCATAATTATATGGAATACTCGTTCCTACAACTACATCTTCTATTTTTTCTATAATTAACCAATCGTCCATATTTCCTTGATGGTCAAAGTCTAATGCTGTAATTTCTTCTACATTTTTAAATTCAACTAAACACAAGCATTTTTTATGCCATCTTTCTTTTTGCTTATCAGTTAGCTGTAGTTTATTGTTATTATCTTCAATAGTTTTTGTTATTTCTTCATCACTTAATTTTACATAGTTTTGAACATCTGTTACAATTGCCTTTGCTGTTATCTTTTTTGTTCCTTTTTCCATAAAATAAAGTATTTCATCTTTGAATACTCTGCTATGTGGTATTTTTCTTCCTGCTGCACCTCGTATAATCATTGTTTTACTTCCATCTAAAATCTTATTTAATTCTTTTGACTTATCATCACAATATACTAAATGTACCATATTTTAATACTCCTTTTTATTTTTAATCTCAGCGATAACTTACTATCTTGTGTTTCGATTATATCATAAAGAATAAGTAATTATCAACATCTGATAATTTAATCTTTTTAGTCAAATTTGAAATATTCGTTCTAGTGAATGACACGACAATTAAAAATATCTGATTTGTTTTATTTTAAAGAAAAAACAAAGAATAAACATATAACATTAGAAACAGATAAAAATAGTAAAGAAATGCACATATTTTTATATAATTTATTGTTTGATATAATTACATTGAATAAATAACTAATTTGTAGAGGGCGGTTAAATGGATTATAAAGTAGAATTATCAACCCTTAAAGATTTGAATTCTATTCATAAATTAATATATGATAGATGTTTATGGTTTTCAGAAAAAGGAGTAAAAGGTTGGAATATAGATTATTATCCTAATAAATATGATAATAATTATTTTATAGAACAAATGAAAATAAACAAATTATTTGTTGCAAAATTTAATAATAAAGTATGTGGTGTTATGCTTTTAAAAGATGAAGATAAGTATTATTGGAATAATGATGACTCTTCCTACTATATTCATCATTTAGCAACTGATATTAATTTAAATGGTGTTGGGAAGAAATTAATAAGTTATGCAGTAGAGCAATGTAAAATAAATAATAAAAAATGTTTAAGGCTTGATTGTTATCAGGAAAGTAAATTCCTTAATGAATATTATAAAAAAATGGGATTCAATAATGTTGGAAGTGGAACAGATGAAAATTATAATTTTAATTTATGGGAGATGAAAATATAATATGAATACGATAGAATCAATAGAAAATAGAAGAAGTATTAGAAATTTCAAAACTAACAAAATTTCAAAAGAAATAGTAGAAGATATATTGAATTGCGGTAGACTTGCTCCTTCTGCCAAAAATAGGCAACCATGGTATTTTGTAATAGTTCAAGATGAGATGAAAAATAAGCAAGTAGTGTTAATCCTACAGCAAACGTAATAAAACAAGCACCTATATTAGTCTTAGTATTTACAGAGAAAAATGATAACCGGATTATAGGAGATAATTTATCAATTGGTGCTTGTGTAGAAAATATGTGCTTGAGAGCTACTGATTTAGGAATTGGGTCTTTATGGATTAGAGATATTGTTTACATTTCAGAAAATGTTGCAAAAATGGTTGGACATGAGGATTTAGAACTAAATTGTGCAGTTTCATTTGGTGTTCCAAATCAAAATCCTAAACAAAGACCAAGAAAAGAATTAAATGAAATTATGGAGTGGTATTAATATTGATATTGGATTTTTATAAACAAGTTTATATACAGGTTCAAGGTTATACAAAGATTTTATAAAAATGTGCTTTTAGGCAAAATGTAGACAGTTCTAATAAAATAGAAAAATGGCAAAGTCTCATTTTAATGTTAGAATTTGTCATTTCTTGTCGTTTTGGAGACAACAGTCTTGTACTCTATCTGTTCTAAACGTACTAAAATATAGAAAAAAATAGATGTAGTTGCATTGTGTTCTTTCAGCCACTTATCAAAGGCATTTAAAATATTATCTTCACTATCATATAATTCAATTATTGTGTGTTCAAATTTATCGAAATTTATACTTGATGCGTCTTTTACTCTTGCTATAATTTAATACAATTTTAATACAATAGAATTTATTAATTATTTATCATTATCTCATTTGACAAAAATAAAAAAACTATGTATAATAAAAATGGAAAATAGAGAAACCACAAACGTGGTTTGCCGAGATATATGTAAAACACATCAAACTCGCCAAAGTTTAACAGATGTGTTTTTTTATTGGTTTATTTTTGTTTGCTAATAATTACAACTAAAGCTATAATCAAGGCAAACGCAATGATAGTTACTGATATTAAACCAGCGAAAAGTAGCTTTGTCATTAATATTAATGCTTCTATTTCTATCCTACGCCTCACCTCCTTATTGGAGGCAAACCACATCTGCTTATTCTCATTTTTCAAACCTTGAAAGTACTGAAAATACTGCATTCTTATTTTTAAATCAAAAATAACAAAAACCGAGAAAACATTGATATTTCAACGTTTTCTCGATTTTTCTTTGGAGGCTATTACCAAGTTGAGTGTCATCTGTAATTAGCCTATAGCCTATATTTATATAATTTTAAAATCTCATTTTAATACAATTTTAATACAATAGCTTTTATTAATTATTTTATCAATATTACATTTGACAAAAATAGATAATCTGTGTATAATATAAATATAGGAAACGGAAACCACAAACGTGGCTTGCCGAGTGTGTAACACATCTGACTCGTCAAAGTTAACAGATGTGTTTGTTTATTTTATTCCTTATTTGTCCACATTATAAATATAACTGTCAATAAGGCTACGTTTACGGTTAGGGATATTCCTAAAGTATATATTAAAAATAATACAAATTCCATAAACACCACCTCACTTTCCCAGAGATGAACTCTGCTATGTATGGTGGCAAACCACATCTGCTTATTCTCATTTCCTATGTTTAATACTATACATTATTTAATTATAAAATACAAGCGAACAAAATAAAATTTTGCAAATATTTTTTATAAAATTACATATAATGTTCCCTATAATAATCAAACTAGTTTTATTTATAATCCTTTTAACAATAGACACAGTACCAACAGTTATTAATTTAATAATTAGTGTAATAGATAAAGTTTTTATAAAGGAGAATAATAAGAAAATGAAAAAAATAAATAACAAGAATGGAAAAGACCTTTGTATATGTGGGTTGTGAAATAAATATGTTTGATTATTATAGGCAAATTTATATATGATAAAGGTCGAAATGGTTCGAATCCATTACCCCACGCCAAAACAGTAATAGATATTATATTTATTGCTGTTTTTTATTTTAATACATTTTTAACACAATAAATTTTATTTTTTAATACAATTTTAATACAAAAGGAATAATTAATTCAATTTTCAAACCTTGAAAGTACTGAAAATACTGCATTCTTATTTTTAAATCAAAAATAGCAAAAAAACAAGAAAACATTGATATTTCAACGTTTTCTCGATTTTTCTTTGGAGGCGACACCCGGATTTGAACCGGGGATCAGAGTTTTGCAGACTCGTGCCTTACCACTTGGCTATATCGCCGTCTAAATTTATAGATACTTTTCATATGGACATCAAAAACCACTTTATATAGTATCTGGAGCGGGAAACGGGGCTCAAACCCGCGACCTCTGCCTTGGCAAGGCAGCGCTCTATCAACTGAGCTATTCCCGCATCTGCTTTAATACATTATATTCAAAAGCAATTAATATGATACCAAAAATTATAAATATTGTCAATAGTTTTTATTTTTTAAGTCTCGGTATTTTTTTACAATGTGTTTCTTGGAATTTTTATTAATAATACCAAAATTAATAAAGATTGCTTGATTGGAATGAAAAGCTATATATATAAATCAAAAACTTCTAAAATTAGTTTATGGCGCCATTCTATTTCGCTTCGCTCATGAATTCTTTCCATAAACTAATTAAAAAGTTTTAAATTTATTCCAGTCATATTCAAATTTCTTTCAAAAATACATTAATAATTTTTTAGTCTGAGTGAAAATTCTTTTTTTATACCACAACTTCTTTTTGAATGGAATGGTTAAGCATACATATTATGCACCTTTCTTACTTCTCTTTTTAGTTGTTGATTTTTTGGTGCTTTTTCGTTTTTGGTTTTTATCAGTTTCCTTTTTTACTTCTTCTGCTTCTTCTGGGTTCCACTTTTCTCCCAGTTTAGGTTTATTCCAAGATATATAATCACAAGATTGTGGGTTATTCTCGCAAATATAATAATTTCTCTTTCTTTTTGTTTTTCTAATTTGAACTGTTGCACCACATTTTGGGCATGGAACATCTATAGTTTCAACAATAGGTTTTGTATTTTTACATTCTGGATATCCTGGGCACGCCAAAAACTTTCCAAATTTTCCAAATTTATATACCATCATTCTTCCACATTTATCGCATTGTACATCAGATACTTCATCTACTAGTTCTACATGTTCCAATTCTTTTTCTACTTTTTCAAGTTCTTTTGCAAATGGAGTATAAAATTCTTCAATCATCTTCTTCCAAGGTTCTTTTCCTTCTGCTATTTCATCAAATTGATTCTCAATCTTGGCAGTAAATTCTACATTTATTATATCTGTAAAGTTTTCTATAAGAAGTTTATTTACTATTCTGCCTAATTCTGTTGGTATTAATTGTTTTTGTTCCTTTTCTATATATCTTCTTTCTAATATTGTTGTAATTGTTGGAGAATATGTACTTGGCCTTCCTATACCTTTTTCTTCTAAAGCTTTTACTAAGCTTGCTTCTGTATATCTTGCTGGTGGCTCTGTAAAGCTTTGTTTTGGATTAATCTTTATTAGTTTTACTTCTTGTTTTTCTTGTAATTCAGGTAGCATTCCTTCATCTTGTTCTTCTCTTTCATCTGTTCCTTCTACATATAAAACCATAAATCCCTTAAACTTTATATTTTGGCCATTTGCTTTAAAAGTATAATTATTAGCATCTATTGTAACTGCCATTGTGTCATAAATAGCTGGTTTCATTTGGCTTGCCATAAATCTATTGTAAATTAATTTATATAACTTGTATTGATCTTTTGTTAATTCGTCTTTTACACTATCTGGCTCTATATCTGAATATGTTGGTCTTATACCTTCGTGAGCATCTTGAGCATCTTTATTTGTTTTATAATACCTATTTTCATAAAAATCTTCACCATATGTTGATAATATGTGTGTTTTAGCAGCCGCTCTTGCTTCTTCAGAAATTCTTGTTGAATCAGTTCTCATATAAGTTATTAATCCTACTGTTCCTTTATCAGATATTTTTACACCTTCATATAAACTTTGAGCAACAGACATTGTTTTCTTTAATGTAAATCCTAATTTTCTTGAAGCTTCTTGTTGCATTGTACTAGTTGTAAATGGTGGTGCAGGATTCTTCTTCTTCTCTCCTTTTTTTATTTCAGTAACAATATATTTAGCTTTTTCTATATCTTTTAATATTTTATCTACTTGTTCTTTTGTATTTATCTCTATTTTCTTTCCATCTTTTCCAAAGAATTTTGCTTCAAATTCTTTTTTACTTTTTTCGTCTTTTAAATTTGCATATATATTCCAATATTCTTGAGGAATAAATTCTTCTATTTCATTTTCTCTATCTACAATCAATTTTACTGCAACAGATTGTACTCTTCCTGCTGATAATCCTCTTCTTACTTTTTTCCATAATAAAGGACTTATTTTATAACCAACAATTCTGTCTAAAATTCTTCTAGCTTGTTGTGCATCGACAGTGTCTATATCAATATTTCTTGGTTCTTTTATTGCTTTTTGTACTGCTGTTTTTGTTATTTCATTAAATGTTACTCTAGTAATTTTTTCTTTGTTATCTTCTAATATTTTTGCTAAATGCCATGCTATTGCTTCTCCCTCTCGGTCAGGGTCAGTTGCTAAATATACTGTTTTTGCTTTTTTTGCATCTGTTTTTAACGATTTTATTAAATCTCCTTTTCCTCGAATATTTATATATTCTGGTTCGAAGTTATGTTCTATATCTACACCTAATTTTGATTTTGGCAAATCTCTTATATGCCCCATTGAGGCTACAACTTTTGTACTTCCTCCTAAAAACTTTTTTATTGTATTTGCTTTTGCTGGTGATTCTACAATTATTAATTTATCAGCCATAAATCCTCCTTAGAAAAATTAATTTTACTCTTCTTTTATACTCTTTGTATTCTAGAATATATTTAAATATTTTTCAAGTTTTTTGCTATAATTTATAAAAATAAAGAGAATTAGTATTCTCTTAATCTAAAATTTGCTTCTAATTAAGTCTGAAATTATCTCTTCAGAATTTATAAGAGTTACTTGATTCTCTCTAAATATATTTAAAATTTTATCTTCTTCTACTTCATCATTTGTTACATATGTTAGGTTTTTGGTTTCTATTTTAGGATTGTTTGGTACATATTCTGTTTTTACTATATGTATTCCATATTTTGTACTTTTGCAATTATTAATTTCATCTTCATTTATTTGTTTGTAATATTCTAATTTTATTGGATGGTTTATTCCTGCTTCTTTAAGTTTCTCTTTGTCTATAAATGTGCCTCCAAAAAATATTCTCAAAAAAAGTCCCCCTTTTCTTTAGTTTTATTGCAACTTTTTATATATTACTACTAATTCAAAGTATTTGCAAGACTTTTTTGTCGCAATTTTTTTCTTTATTCGATCTATTTGTTACGATTTATAGATATGAAAATATATTAATATATATTTTCTAAAAACTTCCTAATTTCTTTACCTAGTATTTCTTCTTTTCCTTCATAACTATGGTTTGCTCCATCAATAAAGTCTATATCTAAGTTTTTATTATGGATTTTATTTTTTAATATTTGACATAAGTCTTCTGCTTTTTGTATTATTAGTTCTCTATTGTTTCCCCATCTCATAAAAAGTGGAACTTTTATATTATTTAATTCTTTATATTCATATGAATTGTCTGAAAATCTAGCAAAGTTGATATCATCGTTATATATACTATATCTTAAAAAATTTTTTCCGCTAATAGGGTGTATAAAGCTTTTTTCAGGCATTATCTCATTGTATTTTTTTTGCCTTTTTAAATTTTCTGCATATACTATTGTATTATTAAAATTATCTTTTAAATATATTTTTATAGTAGCTGCTATATCTACTAAAGATAATAATATTATTCCTTTTATATATCTTTGTTCTTTTATTTTTTTATTTAATAGTTTATTGTATGCATATATTGTTTTAGTTGCACCTAAACTATGTCCCATAATATATATTTCTTCATATCCTATTTTTAATGCATATTTTATAGCTCCTAAAATGTCTTCATAGCATTCTGTTATTTCTTCATAAGATGTTCCTGCTAATTCTTTTTTATCACTATCTTCTTTTTTTATATAACAACTTAAATCATGTCCTCTATTATTAAATCCTAAAAAATCTATATTAGCTATATTTACATTTTTAGCTATTATATCATCTCTTTCTTTTATGCAATTTGTTGCCATTCCATGTATTGATATTAGAACCTTTTTAGTTTTATTATTTGTTTTATATAGTATTCCTTTTAAGTCTACTCCATCTGTTGCTTTAAAAAATATTGTTTCTATATTCATTATTTTTTATTACCTCCAATAATAAATCAACTTAATAACATTAATTATTGCCATTTATTTTTTCTCAACTATTTCATTTTGATTTTTATATATGCAGTTTTGTTTTACTACTTTTCTTACTGATGATAATGGATATATATTTGTTTTTTTTCCAATTACTGTCCCTGGATTTAAAACTGAACCACATCCAACTTCTACCTCATCCCCTATCATTGCTCCACATTTTTTTAGTCCTGTATCTATTTCCTTTGTTTCACTTTTTACTACTACTAATTTTTTGTCTGATTTTACATTTGATGTTATTGCTCCTGCTCCCATGTGTGCTTTATATCCTAATATGGAATCTCCCACATAGTTATAATGTGGCACTTGGACTTTATTAAATAATATTACATTTTTCAATTCTGTTGAGTTTCCCACTACTACTCCTTCTCCTATTATGGCATTTCCTCTTATAAAAGCACAATGCCTTATTTCTGCATTTTTTCCTATTATTGCTGGTCCCTTTATAAGTGCTGTCGGAGCAATTGTTGCTGTTTTTGCTATCCAGATATCTTCTCCTTTTTTTTCATATTCATGTTTGTCTAAAGTTCTTCCTAATTCTTTTATAAAGTCTCCAATTTTAGGTAATACTTCCCATGGATATATAGCATTTTCAAATATTTTTGATGCTATTGTCTCTCCTAAATTATATAAATTTTCTATTTTACATTCTTCCATCTTTACTATCATTCCTTCCTTAGGCACAAATCTGGTTGGAAAATGATTGGATATTTGGGTAGGCAAATTCCAATTATTTTTCAACCTTATCTCTCCTTTATTAAATATTATTATGTTTGTTGTATTATACCACTAAAATTTTGCTTTTTAAAGTTTGTGTTAGGAAAAAATTATTTGATTTTGCTTTTCAATTTTGTTATACTAATTTTATTATGAGAAACCAAGAAAGATATAAACATTTAAACAAATATTTAAAAGAAAAATTTGGAGAGAGAACTTTAAAGATATGTATTGATGGTGGCTTTACTTGTCCTAATAGGGATGGCACTTGTGGTTATGGTGGATGCATTTTTTGTAGCGAAAAAGGTTCTGGTGATTTAATAAATTCTAGTAATAGTATATCTGATCAAGTGATTAATTATTTTAATAGTTATAAGTCTGAACGTGCTAATAAGTTTATCGCTTATTTTCAGAATTTTACTAATACTTATGATACTATTGAAAATTTAAAGTTAAAATATGATTCTGCTTTAATTGATTCTAGAATTGTTGGTCTTGAAATTGCAACTCGTCCTGATTGCATTAATGAAGATATTGTTAAGCTTTTAAAAGCATATACTAGCAAATACTATGTATGTGTTGAACTAGGATTACAAACTGCCAATAATACTATTGGTAATATTATAAATAGAGGTTATACAAATGAGCAATTTACTAAAGCTGTTGAACTTTTAAATGAATATAATATTGATGTTGTAGCTCATATTATGATTGGTCTTCCTGGTGAAAATTTTAATGATATTAAATCTACTGTTGATTTTTTAAATAGTCATAATATTCAAGGGATAAAAATTCATTCTACTTATGTGATTAAAAATACTATTTTATCTGATATGTATTTTAATGCTAGTTATTCGCCCCTCTCTTTAGAATATTACTTAGATGCACTTACCTATGTTATTACACACATTTCTCCTAATATTGTTATTCATAGAATTTCTGGTGATGCACCAAAAGATTTATTGGTTGCTCCTACATGGAATTTGCATAAGAAATGGGTTTTAAATGGTTTTGATAAAATTTTAAATGAACAAGATTTATGGCAAGGAAAATATTATGAGAACAAAAGCGAACTTTAAAATGTTTATGCTCTAAACATTTTAAAGTTCGCATCTTTGTTTGTCTGTGAAAATTGCATAGCGATTTTCTATAGAATGTGTTTCTATTATATAATTTCTTAATATTTAATTTCTTGCAATATTTCTCCATCTATTTGTTTTAGTATTATTTTATTTTCTTGTAATATCAAATAACTATGTTCTGTGTTACATTTTGGAAGTGATATTGAACCTGGATTTGCAAATATATATCCTTCTTTTTGTTGTATAAATCCTTGATGTATATGACCATATATCATTATATCGAAATCCTCATATGGTATTTTTTCTATATTATATTTATGACCATGTGTAAAGTAAAATTTCTTTTCATTTATTTCCATCAATATATGGTCTTCAAATTTAAATTCTGATATCATTTCGTCTACTTCAGCATCACAATTTCCCTTTATAACAAATAATTTTTCTTTTAATGAATTTAATACTTGTGCTACTTTCATAGGGGAATATTCTTGACTTAGTTCATTTCTTGGTCCATGGTAATATAAATCTCCTAATAAAATTATTTTTTCTGGATTCTCTCTTTCATTTATTTCTTTAATTTTTTCTGCATAATATCCTGATCCGTGGATATCTGAAATTATTAAGACTTTCATCCATTTGCTCCTTTCTACTTACATTTCTAATAATTTCTTATTACATTTTTATTGGCTCTGGATATTCAACTCCATAAGTTTCTACTGTTACATTTTTCATAATTGGTGGTTCTATTGGTCTATCTTTTCCTCCTCCAAAAGGGCTTCTAGTTATTACTCTAGATTTTACAATTTTATCTACTACATCCATTCCCTCTATTACACTTCCAAATGCTGCATATTTTCCATCTAAAAATTCTGAATCATCTGTTACAATAAAAAATTGTGAACCTGCACTATCTAGTTCCATACTTCTTGCCATTGATATTATTCCTCTTAAATGCGATATATTGTTCTCTATTCCATTTTCTTTAAATTCTCCTTTTATTTTATATCCTGGTCCACCCATTCCAGTTCCTTCTGGATCTCCTCCTTGTGCCATAAATCCTGGTATTGTTCTATGGAATATTAGTCCATTATAAAATCCATTTTGTACTAAATTAATAAAATTATTTACCGTTTCTGGTGCTTTATTTGGATATAATTCTAATTTTATTATTCCTCCATCTTCCATTTCTATTGTTACTATTGGCTTTTTATTTTCGCTCATTTTAATTTCTCCTTTCTATATTTTATCAACATCTATTCCCAATCTTTTAAAATTATCATATATTTTTGTAATATTTCTATATTTTCCTTCTTTTAGTTCAAATCTGTAGTTTTCTTTTTCCATATTTTTATATTCATCTTCTAATTCTTTATCAATATTATATGGTACTTTTATAAACTGGAATGAAATTTCTGATGTATATTCTTTACTTCCATATTCTCCTTCTATTATTAAATAGTTACTTTTTGTTGTTTCTAGTACGTTACTATCCTTTTTAGGGTTTCTTATTACATCAAATGAATTTCCTACACTTCCTATATTTATTATTGTTTTATTATATAATTTATCCATATATGGATGATGTATATGTCCATATATCACTACATCAGCTATATTTTGTGATATAGTTTTTTCGCTTGGATAAAACATTGATAATTTAGTTTCAATTTTCTCTTGGTTTATAATTGCTATATCATCTGCATTTGGTGTTGCATGAAATAACCTAACAAGACTCCCACTCATATAAAATTCATAGCAAAATGGTAAATTATATAGATATTTTCTGTCTTGTTTTGTTAATATATTTTGATTCCAAATTATTCTTTGTCTTTCTATTTCTGTCATTTTGTCTATATCTTTATGTTCGGTTGAAAAGTGTCTATCACAGTTTCCTCTTAATACAATGTCACATTTATTTTTTACTATTTTCAGACATTCTCTCTGATGTATTCCTTTAGAAATTGTATCTCCTAAGCAAATTATTTTATCTACTTTTCTTTTTTCTATGTCTTTTAATGTTGAATTTAATGCTTGAAGATTTCCGTGTATGTCTGAAATTACAGCTATTTTCATACTTATCTCTCCTTTTTCGTATTTTATTATATCATCTTTTATTATTTTATTAAAGTATTTTTAGAACAAACTGTAAAAAAAGCTACTATTAAATTAATAGTAGCTTTTTGTGGAATTTTAGCTTTGCTAAACTTTTACCAATATAAAGTCATCTGTCTGATTGCTTATATATGAATGTTGAGAAAATTTTCTAGCATCTTCTATATGATTCTTTAGTACTGGTATTGGTTCCCTCCAGTCAGACTTCTCAAGCAATTCATGAAATATTGAAATGCTTGATTTTACAGTTTTTACTCCTTCAATATCTGGTGTATACTTGTGTTGACCTTTATCGTTGATTTCTAATATACCTATTTTAGTTTCTCTATAAAAAACTGTATATGTCATATTATCCCACCTTTCTGTAAATCATTTTTATGTATATTATATTATATCATACTTTTCTAATTTTTTCAAATGTATCCTCTTTCTTCATTTTCTAATCCACTTCTCATCAATAGATTTTCTATTTCTCTTCCTATTTGAACTTGTTCTATCGTTCTTATTTCTTCATCTATTCCTTTTCTTACTAATGTACTTAAAAATTGATATGGATCAAATTCAAATTGTTTTGTTTCTATATATTCTTCTAATTCTTCTCCTGCTAATGTTTTTTCTATTTGCTCATTTCTTGCTTTATACGATTTTTTAGCTAAGTCTTTTACTCTTTCTGGTAAAGGTGCTTTTATTCTTTTTTCTACATTTTCTAATATAGTGTCCATATTAATTGCACCTTTGATATTATTTATGTAGTAATCATAAATTTCATCATCTTCACATAGCATTTCTAGAGTATCTTTCCACATTGAGCCTAGTCCACCTTCTTCTCTATTTATATGAATCCCTATTTTAGGATATGCTATATCAACTTCACTTTCAAGTTCTAGTTGGTTCTCTAAAAAGAAATCCACCATGTCTAACTCATATTCTAATAATAATGAAAATTCACTATCATAATTAGGACTTAATCTAAGTGCTCCTTCTCCATTTTTAGGTTTTATAAATGCAATATTTTCAGGATGTTTATCAGTATCTATTACTGATAAATAAAATATTAATCTTTTTTGGTACTCTTTTATTATATTTTCTATATTTTCTTCATCATATCCAGCTTTTGTAAATCTTTCCCTTAATTTATCTATTGTATATGTATATTTTGTTGCTCCTTCATATTCTATTGACTCCATCATGTCATCATATTCAATTTCATCTCCAATTAGATCATGAAGAGTTATTAATTCTTCTTCTTCGAAATCAATTATAGACTCTGATAATACACCTAATGTCTCTTTTCCTTCTTCATCTTTAACTTTTATTAAATCATAATGTGCAGTTTCTATTCCTAGCTGTTTAGCTATCTCTTCAACAATTAATTCAGCGTATATTGAATAATTCTGTATTGCCTCTCCTCTAAATTAGCATAAATAATATGTGGGAAAAGTGAAATAAAAAATAGACAAGAGAAGCA
>CANPFO010000042.1 GCA_947573555.1 uncultured Clostridium sp.
CTATTTTTCATTCCAATCAAGCAATCTTTATTAATTTTAGGTACTATTAGGAAGAGTTCGAAGAAACCCCTTGTAAGAAAATACCGAAACTTAAAAAAATTATTAAAGCATTGAAAACACAATAAAAGTATGATAAAATTATTTCATAAAAATTATATTAGAAGGAGATAATATGGGCTTTTTTGATAAATTAAAAAATGGTTTAAATAAAACCAAAACATCATTTGATGAAAAAATAAATAATGTATTTAGTAATTTTAGAAAAGTAAATGAAGAATTTTTAGATGAATTAGAAGAAGTATTAATAATGTCCGACATAGGAATGGACACATCAATAAAAATAATATCAAATTTGAGAGAAAGAATAAAAAAGGAAAATATTCAAGATGAAGAACAGGTAAAACAAGTATTAAGAGAAGAAATGCAGAAAATATTAGATGTAACTAATATAAACTTGCATTTAAATACAAAGCCATCAGTTATTTTAGTAATTGGAGTGAATGGAGTTGGAAAAACAACATCAATAGGAAAAATGGCGAATAGATTGGCAAGAGATGGAAAAAAAGTTGTAGTTGCTGCAGCAGATACATTTAGAGCAGCAGCAGTAGAGCAATTAGAAATATGGTCAAAAAGAGCAGGGGCAGATATTGTAAAAAGAGAAGAGGGAATTGATCCTGCATCAGTAGTGTTTGACGCAATAAAGAAAACAAGAGAAAGTGGAGCAGATGTATTAATTGTTGATACTGCAGGAAGACTTCACAATAAAAAATATTTAATGGATGAATTAAATAAAATTCAAAAAGTAATAAATAAAGAGATGCCAGATTGTGATAAAGAAGTATTACTTGTAATAGATGGAACAACAGGTCAAAATGCTATTCAGCAAGTAAAGGCGTTTAAACAAGAAGCTGACATAACAGGAATAGTTCTTACAAAATTAGATGGAACAGCTAAAGGTGGGGTTGTAATAGGAATTGTTGAGGAGAACAAGATACCAGTAAAATTTATCGGAGTTGGAGAACAAATTGATGATATGGAAATATTTAACTCTGAAGATTTTGTAAAGGCTATAATATAATGTCAAGTTTTTTAATAGCAAGGAGGTAAAAGTTGGAAAATAAAAAAAGTAAATTAAGAACAATATTAGTAATATTATTTATATTAATATTTTCATTAATAAGTTTTATTAGTTTAAGAGGAACATATCTAGAATATAAAGAATTAGGAGAAAACTATATACAAGTATTTTTTACTACATTAAAATATAAATATCTAATATTTGGTGTTAATTTTGTAATACTATATTTTTTAATATATTTTACAAATAAGGGAATAAAAAAAGGGCTAAAGGAATTTTTTAAAAAAGAGAATAAAGAAATGCCTAAATTAATAAACAAGTCTATTGCCTTTATATTTTCAGCTCTAATTAGTATATTAATGTCTAATAAATTAATAAAAACAATATTATTAGCATCAAGTAATGCATCATTTGGAGTAGCAGACCCTATCTTTGGATTTGATATTTCATTTTATATGTTTCAAAAACCATTAATTCAAAGTATGTTATTGTATTTTATAACTATAATTATAGCAATATCAATTTATATGGCTATTTATTATATAATAGTATTTAATAAATATTTTGATGGCGTAGATTCAAAAATGTTAAAAAATAGTTTATTAGTGAAGAAGATTTTAAGGAATGCAGTACTAGTTGTAGTAGCGATAGCAGTACTTACAACAATAAATATTACAGATATTTCTTTAACAAAAATGTTAACAATAAAGAATAGTACAAGTCAAGCAAAAACTATTGATATAATAGGGGCTAGTTATACAGATATAATGATGGAAAGATGGTTACACTTAATATTTGCTATAGTCATTGTAATATTTGCTATTAGAGCAATTAATGCTTTTAAAAAAGGCAATACCACAAAAACAATAAAAAATATAATAATAATACCAACATATTTAGTAGTAATGTTTTTGATTCTGATAGTATTCAATTTAATATTTGTAAATTCAAATACATTAGATAAGGAAAAACAATATCTAGAATATAATATAAATTATACAAAAAGTGCATATGATATAAACATAGAAGAGAGAAGTATAGAAAACACTGGAACTATAACTCAAACACAAGTGGATGAAAATGCAAGTATAATTGACAATATAAAAATAGTAAACAGTGAAATAGTATTAAAAACATTGCAAGATAGTCAAACTGGAACGGGATATTATTCATATAGAAATGCTAATATTGCAGCATATGAAGATAAAGGAAAATATAAACTTGTATATGTATCTCCAAGAGAGATCATAAATTCAGGTAGAACTTATAATAATAAGACATATGAATATACACATGGAAGAGGTCAAATTCTTGTAGATGCAACTTCAATAAATGAAATCGGCGGAATAAATTATGTTCAAAAAGAGATTTCAGGAGAAGATAATATAATAGGAACAAATGAACAAGGAATATATTTTGGATTAGAAACTAATGATACAATAGCTACTAATACAAAAAATAAGAAGGAATATGATTATACAGATGAAAATGGATTAGAACATACTTCAAAATATAATGGTGATGCAGGGTTAAAACTAAATTTTATAGATAGACTAATTTTAGGAATAAAAAAAGGTGATCTAAAATTGGCATTTTCAAATGAAATTACAAATGAAAGTAAAATATTAATAAATAGAAATGTTATAAAAAGAGCTAAAAATGTGATGCCATATTTAATATATGATGATGCACCATATACAGTTGCAACAAAAGACGGAAGAATTGTATGGGTATTAGATGCATATACAGTTTCTGGTGAATACCCTTATTCACAATATACATCAATAGAACATGATAATATTAAAGATAAAATAAATTATATAAGAAATTCTGTAAAAGTAATTATAGATGCATATAACGGAACAATGAAATTCTACATTACAGATAAAACTGATCCAATTATTATGGCATATAGAAACATATATACAGACTTATTTGAAGATATAAATGAAGAAATACCACAAGATATATCAGAACATTTTATTTATCCAAAATATTTGTATAATGTACAAGCAGAACTTTTGAAAATATATCATAATGTAAAATCTGATGTTTTATATAGAACTGATGATTTATGGGATTTTGCTAAATATAATAGTACAATAGTATCAAAGTCATCTGGAAGTATTTTAAAATCGTATTATACAATGATAAATGAAGATGGAAAAAATCAAATTGGTTTAATGCAAATTTATACACCAGAATCAAAGCAAAATTTAATTTCATATTTATGTGGAACAACTGATGGAAGTGAAAATAAGCTTAAACTATATAAATTTTCACAGGATAGTAATATTTTAGGACCAATGCAATTAGATAATCAAATAGAGCAAGATGAATCAATTTCATCTGAAATACAGAATTTGAGTACAACAGGAACAAGAGTAACTAAAGACATGGTAGTAATTCCAATAAATAATACAATTTTGTATGTAGAATCAATTTATCAAACTATGTTAAATGAAGAATCTAAAGTGCCAGCACTTAAAAAGATAGTGGTTGCTTCAGGTAATAAAGTTGCAATTGGAGATAATTTAGAAAAAGCATTACAAAATTTATTATCAAAAGAGGCTTCAAATATAGAAGTTGAAAGTACTGACGATATCGATGGACTAATTGATGCAATTGTAAAGGCTAATAAGAATTTATCTGAATCTACAAGCAATAATGATTGGGAACTTATGGGGACAGATATTAAAAAATTACAAAGTTTGATTAATTCTTTAGAGATAGAGAAAGAGAAAGAAGACAAGAAGAAGGAAGAACAGGAAAAGGATGAGGGAAATTTGAATAAAATTGTATATACAAATGAAATTGTGCAATAAAAAGAGGGAGAAAAAGACATTTATTGTCTTTTTCTCTTCTTTTTTAAACTAACTTATAGAATATTTTTTTCCCTTTTTTTAAGATTGCATATCCATCAGAAAAATTCTTATCAGAAAGAATATAATTAATATCTGTAACTTTTTCATCATTTAAAGAAATGCCACCTTGAGTAACTAAAGTTCTGGCTTGACCTTTAGATGGAGCTATACCACTTAAAACAATTGCATCAATTATAGAAATATTTCTATTTCCATTTAAATCAACAGTTGGCATATTGTCTAAACTACCATTACCAGAGAATAGAGCATTAGATGCCTCCTCGGCTTTAATAGCTTCGCTTTCTCCATGAACTAATTTAGTAATTTCAAATGCAGCAACTTTTTTGGCATCATTTATATGTTCATCTTTTAAAGCAGATAATTCATTTATTTTTTTAATTGGTAAGAAGGTTAATAGTTTTAATACATTTTCAACACTAGCATCTTCAATATTTCTCCAATATTGATAAAATTCATAAGGAGATGTTTTTGAAGGGGCTAACCATAATGCACCTTTTTCAGTTTTACCCATTTTTTTGCCTTCTTTTGTAGTAAGAAGTTTAAATGTTAAACCAAAAGAATCATCTTTTCCAATCTTTCTAATTAAATCAACTCCACCAATAATATTAGACCATTGGTCGTTTCCACCCATTTCTAATTTGCATCCATAGTTTTCATATAAATACAAGAAATCATAAGATTGCATAAGCATATAACTCATTTCGAAAAATGTTAAGCCTGTTTCCATTCTTTGTTTATAACATTCGGCTGCAAGCATTTTATTAATAGAAAAAAGACTTCCAATTTCTTTCATAAAATCTATAAATTTTAAGTCTAAAAGCCAATCGGCGTTATTAACTATAACTGCAGCATTTTCTCCTTCAAAACTTATAAATTTTTCAATTTGCTTTTTTATACATTCAACATTGTAATTAATTTGTTCTCTAGTTATCATTTTTCTCATATCAGTTTTACCAGAGGGGTCACCGATTGTTGCAGTACCACCACCGACTAATATTATAGGTTTATGGCCACATTTTTGCATATGACTTGCTACCATTAAAGAAACAAAATGCCCAACATGAAGGCTATCAGCAGTTGGATCTATTCCAATATAAAAAGGAACACATTCTTTAGCAAAAAGTTCTTTTATTTCTTTTGGATGAGTCATTTGCTCAATATATCCTCTTTCTTCTAAAATATCAAATACGTTTGTCATAAAAAACATCCTTTCTGTATATTATAAATTTATGTTGTTTTGGTTAGGCATATTGGTATATTCTATAAATCTATTTAAATTTTTTACGCTTATACCAGTTTCAGTAGATAAAATATCTAAATTATCTGTTATACCATTTTCTTCAATATATGTTTTAAATGTCTTAAATTCTAATGTATCTTTAGTTTGACATTTTGGACATACATCATTATTTGATATAAAAAAGTTTCCACATCTACTACATTTGTTAAATTCCATTTCAAAATCCTCCTAATTTTTCATTTGTTTTTTGGTATTTTATCATATTTTATAGAAAATAGGAATACTAAAATGAAAAAAAATGTGTAACAATTGCAAATAATAGAAAAAAGTGGTATAATAATTATGTAACTTAGTAACCAAAATCAAGCGTATTGATTTTTTTCTAACCTTTGGAGGAGAACATATGGCGACATTGTGCTATAAAGTAATTTATAGGGAATTGGGAAGAGTTTATAATGAAGGTTTTGTTATTGCACAAATTGAAGGAGGGAAAATAGCTAAGCTAGAAGGAATTTTAACAATTGATTATCTTAATGCACAGATATTTGAAGACTACATAAATATCCAAATTTTTAAACTGTGCAAAGCAGATGCATTAGGCAAGTTTTTAGAAATTCCTATGGCGATTGAAGATTTTGAACTCCCGATTAACATGACAGCATCAGGGCTAGACCCAAACGTAGATAAAGTAGTTTTTATAGAGATAATAACAGAAGAGCAGATTAGGAACCAAATCGAAATTCAAAATTACATAAAAAGATTAGAAGAGTTTAGAAAAAACTATGTTATATTATAAAAAATTATATAAATTTCTTATAATATAACATCATTGAAAGAATAGACTATACTATAGAAATGGTATAGTCTATTTACTTTTTATATAGCAAAGAGAAAAATTAAACCTTATACTAAGGTTAAGGGGTTCCGATTTGTTCTTACTTTATATAAAGTAATCTTTATAGAATTAGTAAAATTCTCAGCTTTAATTTTTATATCATAACCATAATTGTTTACAAACTTTAAATCATAACTATCATAAGCAACAGCAGCATCTTTACCATTTTGTATATAAGGAACTTTATTACTATGTTCATGTCTTTCTGTAACTACAAGCTGAGGAACTTGAAGTATAGCATTATATAATGTAGTACTAACTTGACAGTTTCCACCGCCAATACCTTTAATTTTTTTACCATTTTTATCGAAAATATCAGCTTCTAGATAACCTCTTTCTGAAGTAGCTTTTCCAACAGTATTACAAAAAGAAAAAGTATCTCCATTAGAAACAATTGTATCGTTAAGAGTGTTGCAGGTTATAGTTATATTATTCTGTCTTTCATATTCTAAATTATATATTTTAGTTGAAAAAGTTGAGATTTCTTCTTCAATATTCTGAATATTATTTTGAATATTTTCATTATTATTACTATTATTACTATTATTAGTAGTAGTAGAGTTAGTAATTTCATTGTTTGTTGAACTTTTTGATGCAGTATAATCATTTGGACGAGAATTATTTCTTGAAATAAAAAATATTCCAACTCCAGCTATAATAAAAAATAATGCTATTAATACAAACCATAATTTACTTTTCAAATTAATCACCACAATTAATATAACCAGAAAGAGTCATAAAATACATAAATTATGAATATAATATGTCCAAAGAAATACTAAGAAAAAATGAAAGGAGAAAAAATTGAAATATATAGACGAAATTTTAAGATATTTTCCCAATAATATATATGAAATATTAAGTGATTATTTTCAACATAATAATGTTTCAGACATAGTACAAGAAATAAGATTAAGAGTGAATCGACCAATAATGTTGAGACTAAAAATGCAAGATATAATATTACAACATAATGTTTCACAAGCAGAAATTTTACAAATATTAGAACGATTATGTGATAATTCAATATATGCATATAAAAATCAGATTTGTGATGGATTTATAACAGTAAAAGGAGGGCATCGTGTAGGACTAATAGGGACATGCGTTATAGAAAATGGTAAAATAATTAATATAAAAAATGTTTCAAGCCTAAATTTTAGAATAGCGAGAGAAATTTTTAATTGTAGCACAAATGTATTAAAAGAAATAATTGATATCGAAAATAAATCTATATATAACACTATAATTGTATCTCCACCAGGAAAAGGGAAAACAACTGTGCTAAGAGATGCTATAAGAAGGCTAAGCAATGGAATAAGTGAAATAAATTTAAAAGGAAAAACATGTGGGGTAATAGATGAGAGAGGAGAAATTGCTGCTATGTATAAAGGTTCACCGCAAAATGATGTTGGAGTAAGAACAGACGTCATTGAAAATGTAAGCAAAACAGTTGGAATACATATTTTGATTAGAACAATGTCCCCAGAAATAATTGCTTGTGATGAAATAGGTAGTATAGAAGATGTTGAGGCTATACGTTATGCATTATATTCTGGAGTTAAAGGTATTTTTACTATGCATGGCAAAAATGTAGATGATGTTAAAAATAACAAATATATATATGAATTAGTAGAAAAAGGTGAAATAGAAAAGGTTGTATTTTTGTGACAGAGGGGGCGTCCCTTTTTGGCAATTTTGCTTAAGTTAAGAGTAATGTCTATTTTTAGAAGCTTTTCGGCTTCATACATAAATCAAAAACTTCTAAAATTAGTTTATGGCACCATTCCACTCCGCTACGCTCGTGAACTCTTTCCATAAACTAATTAAGAAGTTTTAAATTTATTTCAGTCACACTCAAAGTTTCTAAAAATAGATATTACTCTTAACTTAAGCAAAATTGCCAAAAAGGGACGCCCCCTCTGTCACAAAATTTAAATATTTTCATTGACTTTTTTTAAAAATAACAGTATAATATATATGTATTATTTTAAAAAGGAGAAAAATTATGCTAAAAAAATACTGGAAAAAAATTGGATTAATTATATTAATAGTGGCTTGTGTATTCAATGTAATGAATAAATTAGTACATAAATTATCATTAAAAAATGAAATGATACAATCAGCGCAGTATGTATTTAGTGAAGAAAAAAATGAAAATACAAAAAAATAATACTTGAAAAATTTTAGATAATATGTTATTATAAAAAAAGTCATGTTAAAAATACGAAAAAGAGGTGAATTTTAAATGAAAGAAGGAATACATCCAACATATAATGAAACAACAATTACATGCGCATGTGGAAACGTTTTAGAAGTTGGTTCAACAAAAAAAGATATAAAAGTAGATGTTTGTTCAAAATGCCATCCTTACTGGACAGGAAACTTAAGACAAGAAACAGTTGGTGGTAGAGCAGATAAATTCAAAAAGAAATATGGACTTGAATAATGTCCCAAAGGGGACGGTTCTTTTTGGGGTAGCCCCAAATAGGAACCGTTTTTTTGTATTATATGAACACGATATAAAGCTTTTGGTTTGGAGCACAAAGTGAAGATGAATGCCTAGGGAAGGATTGATAGTAAAAATGGATTTAAATGAAGATGTAAAATATATAAAAGGAGTTGGTCCAAATAGAGTACTACTTTTAAATAAGATAGGAATATTTACATTGAATGACTTAATAACCTATTATCCAAGAGGATATGAAGATAGAAGTAAACCTAAAAATATATGTGAATGCGTAAATGGTGAAGTGGCATTAATAGAAGCAGTAGTAATGTCACGTTTAGTTGATTCAAGAATAAGCAAAGGCAGAACCATGCAAAGATTAGTTATTAGAGATGAGACCAGCCAAGCAACTATTAATTGGTATAACCAGCCATATTTGAAATCAAAATTTCAACCTGGAAAAAAGTATAGATTTTATGGTAAAGTTGAATTTCAATATGGAAAAATAACAATGAATTCGCCTGTGTTTGATGAGATACAAAATTCAAATAATACAGGTAAGATAATTCCAATTTATCCTTTAACATTTAATTTAACTCAAAATTCGTTACGAAAGATAATTGAAAATGGATTGCAAAAAGTTAAAGAAAATAATGGGATAGAAGAGACTTTACCAGAATATATATTAGAAGAATATAAATTAGAAAATGTAGATAATGCTAATTACAATATACATTTCCCAAAAAAGTTTGATGATTTTAAAAAAGCACGAAGAAGGCTAGTTTTTGAAGAGTTGTTATCAACACAATTAGCTTTATTACAATTAAAGAATAATAATTTAACAGAAAAGAAGGGAATAAAGTTTAATGCAGAAGCTCATATGTCAGATGTTATAAATATATTACCATTCAATTTAACCAAAGCACAATTAAGGGTATTACAAGAAATTGATGAAAATATGGAGTCTGGAAAATGTATGAATAGACTATTACAAGGAGATGTAGGGTCAGGCAAAACAGTGGTAGCAATGATAGCTGCTTATAAGGCTGTAAAATCAGGGTATCAATCTGCGATATTGGCTCCAACTGCAATATTAGCTACTCAACATTTTAATAATTTTAAAAGTATGTTAGATAAATTTAATATAAGGTGTGAATTATTAATTTCAGGAATAACAAAGAAAAATAAAGAGAATATTTTAGAAAGATTGAAGCAAGGAGAAATAGATATATTAATTGGAACTCACGCTATGCTCGAAGAAAATGTCGAGTTTAAAAATTTAGGGTTAGTCGTTACAGATGAACAACATAGATTTGGGGTAAAACAAAGAACAAAAATAGCAGAAAAAGGACAAAATCCAGATGTTCTTGTAATGTCAGCGACACCAATACCACGAACTTTAGCTCTAATTTTATATGGTGATTTAGATATATCAATTATAGATGAGTTACCTCCTAATAGAAAGACAATAGAAACTTATGCAGTAACAAAAAGAATGGAAGAAAGAATTAATAATTTTATAAGACAACAAGTTGAACAAGGGAGGCAAGCATATATTGTATGCCCATTAGTAGAAGATAGTGAAGAAGAGGATAATGATTTAAAATCTGTAATATCATTGTATGAAATATGTCAAAAAGAAATATTTCCAAATTATAAAGTAGAATATATACATGGAAAGATGAAGCAAAAGGAAAAAGATGATATAATGTTAAGATTTAAACAAGGAGAAATAGATATACTTATATCAACAACAGTAATTGAAGTTGGCGTGGATGTTCCGAATGCAAGTATTATGGTGATTGAAGATGCTCAAAGATTTGGATTGGCACAATTGCACCAATTAAGAGGAAGAGTAGGAAGAGGGCAATATAAATCATATTGTGTTTTAAAATATAATGGAAATGGGCAGAATACAAAAGAGAGAATGAAAGTAATGTGTGAGACAAATGATGGATTTATAATTTCTCAAAAAGATTTGGAATTAAGGGGTTCAGGAGATTTCTTTGGGACTAATCAACATGGAATTCCAAATTTTAAAATAGCAAATTTATTTACAGATATGGAGATTTTAAAATTGGCACAAGAAGCGGCTACTAAAATAATGGATAAAGATAACAAACTAGAAAAAGAAGAAAATGTGCTTCTAAGAAAGCTAATTAAAAATAAATTTACTGATAGAATAGAAATTTAAAAGTCAAAGGAAATAGAGTTAATGAAAAAAGAAAAAATAAAAGAAATATGTACTAATATAAACTTCCAAAATATTAGTACTTTTTCTGCACAATGCTCATATTATACAATTTTATCATTTATACCATTTGTAATTTTATTAATAACGCTTATACAATATACTCGGAATAGAACAAGAAACACTATTTATGGTTATTTCAAGATTAGTTCCTCAAAACATGAACGATTTAGTTTTAAGTGTTGTAAAAGAAGTGTATTCAAAATCTATAGGTACAATTTCATTGTCAATAATATTTACAATGTGGTCTGCTGGAAGAGCTTTATTAGCTTTAACAAGGGGGTTACATTCTGTATATAATATAAATGATAAAAAGAGCAATGCAGTAATATATTTAAGGATAAAAGCAATTGTAGAAACTATAATGTTTATAGTGTTTATAGTTTTTGGATTAGTTTTATTGGTGTTTGGAGATACTTTAATATCAATAGTGAAAAACCATTTTGGTATTTTAGAGAATGTTAGTTTCTTTTCTGGAATATTAGCAGAAATAGGATTTATTTTTGCAACATTCGTTGTTTTTCTATGCTTGTATAAATTTTTGCCAAAACATAAGGTGTCTTTTAAAAGTCAAATTCCAGGAGCTATTTTTGGAGCTATTGGTCTTAATGTTATATCTTTTGCTTTTTCTAAGTATTTGGATATTTTTAGGGGATTTTCCATAACTTATGGAAGTTTGACAACACTAATGCTTGTTATGATGTGGATTTATTCTTGCTTTTATACAGTTTTTCTTGGAGCTGAGCTAAATATTGGGATAAGGGGACGGTCTTTAAAATCTCTCGAAATAGAGGCTAATGGACACTTACAATGCTGTTGTGTTAAGATAAATAGGCTCCCCTTTTTTCATCCATATTTGCCAAGCCTATTATTATATAAAATATATATGGTAATGCTTGATTGGAATGAAAAATAGAAGTTGTTATATAAGAAGTTGAGGAATGTTCACGGGAAAAAGCTATATTATATTCCTTTTTCATTTCACAACTCGGCTTCCTACATAGATTAGAAGTTCTAAATCAAATTAATCAGCGCCCTCGTGAAGCGAGATTCCCTAATTAATTTGATTAAGAACTTCTACATCTCTTTCAGGGCACATTCGTTGTTCAATTTAAAAGGAATATAATATAGCTTTTTAGCCTGAGTGAAAGAGTCTTAACTTCTTATATTACAGCTTCTTTTTGAGTGGAATGAACAAATTACCATATATATTTTATATAATAATAGGCTTGGCAAATATGGATGAAAAAAGGGGAGCCTATTTATCTTAACACAACAGCATTGTAAGTGTCCATTAGTCTCTATTTCGAGAGATTTTAAAGATCGTCCCCTTATCCCGACAGTGTTAAATATGTTCAGGAGTAACATTTAAAGTTTTATTATTAGAATAAATAACCATTCCAGGACGGGAACCAGAAGGTTTTTTTACATACTTAACCTCACAAAAATCAACAGGAACATTAGATGAATTTTTTGCCTTACTATGTAATGCGGCTATTTTAGCAACTTTAGTTAAAATATCGTTAGAAGGATAAGGCAAATTAGCATCAATTTTTAAAATAGTATGACTTCCGTGAAAATCTTTAGTGTGGAACCAAATATCATTTTTATTTGCAAATTTTAAACTCAAGTAATCATTTTCTTTATTATTTCTACCAACTAAAACAGTATAACCATCAACGGTGTATTTAATAGGATTAAAAGAAACATTTTTATTTTTAGTTAATTTTGATTTTTTAACTTTAGAATTTTTACTGCTTTTAGAAAGCTTTTCTTTAAAAATATCATTTTCAGAAATTTCTTCAAAAATGTAAGTTAATTCGTCAACAGAAGAAGAGTTTTCTAACTCATAAACAATACTCTCTATATAATTAAGCTCTTTTAAAGTATCTTGCTTTTGTTTAGAAACAACTTCTAATGCATTTTTTAGCTTAGAATATTTTTTAAAGAAATTCTTTGCATTAATACTAGGAAGAAATTTTTTATCTAATTTTATTATGATTTTATTATTGTTATCATAATAATTTTCTAGTTCAATTTCTTCTATATTTCTATTAGGGATTTTATATAAATTAGCAGTAATAAGCTCTCCATAGATTCTGTATTTTTCCATATTTTCACATTCTTTGAGCTTTTCATTTATATTTGATAATCTTTTATTATATTTTTTTAAAGTATCTAAAATTAATTTAAGTAAAGTATTCCTATAGTTTTTAAATACTTCAGAAGTTTCTTTAGTATAATAGAAATCATCAATGAAAAAGTTTAAAGAAAACTTATTATTGGGATTGATAGAATTAACTAAAAAGTAGTCTTTTGTAATTCCATCTTTATTTTTTATTTCTTCAAAATGCAAGTTATTTGTGTTTGTAGTTTCAATTGTTGTATTTATATAGTTATAAATTCCCTCTAAGTTTTGAATTTCTAACTTATTAATAATACTATTTATAAAACTTTTTGAGATGCCATTAAACGTTTCAGAGATTTGTGCTGGTAAATTATTAAAATCATTTGTGTCTATATGATTTTTAAAATCTTCAAAGTTTTTTAGATCTAAAAAATTAAATTTATTAGATGAAGGGAATTCATATTTTGTATGTGGTAATATGTCTCTATAGTTTTCGTCTACTTCCTTAATATGTCTTAAGCTATCTATTATAATATTTATATCATCTAATAGTATTACATTACTATGTTTTCCCATTAATTCAATAATTAACTTTTTAGAAACAATATCATCTAATTCGTCAAATCCTTCAAATTCCAATAATATGAGACGCTCTAAATCAAATGTAATTATGTTTTTTAGTTTTAGACCTATTAAATTCTTACGAAGTAGCATACAAAAATTAGGTGCTACTTGTGGATTTAATTTGGAGTGTGTTGTTAAATTTATTCTACAGTTTTGTGCATCTATACAAATGTTTAATGCGTAATTTTTTTTATCTAAGTATAAACCTAATATAATTTCATTTTTATTAGGCTGAAATACTTTATCAATTCTTGAACCGCAAAGCTCAGATAGTTCACTAGTTATAGCTTTGGTAACTATTCCATCAAATGCCATTGTAATCATTCCTTTTTATTTTTTATATATAATATCATATTTTTTGAAATGTGTAAATTTTATTTAAGTTTCAGTATTTTTTACAATGTGTTTCTTGGAATTCTTCTTAATAGTACCTAAATTTAATAAAGATTGATTGAAATGAAAAATAGAAGTTGTAAAATAAAAAATAAGTAATGTTCACAGGAAAAAATTATTAATGCTATTGTAAAAAATACTAAAAATTAAAGTGAATTTTAGTATTGAAAAAAAACAAATTTATTGATAAGATAATAATAAATTAGCGAAAGAAAATGAATATGGAGATAAAAGGAGATATTTTATATGGAAAAAGAAAACAAAAATCAATTAGAATTATGGAATGAGCTAAATGAAAATAATACATTACAAGAAGTACAAAAGTACATAAAAGAAGTAATTACGATTAGAGGATTTGAAAAACAAGAGATAGAAAAAACTATGTTGTTGCTTTTAGAAGAAGTTGGTGAACTAGCAAAAGCTATAAGAAAAAATGCTACTAACATGAGTATAGATAATAATAAAATTAATAACTATGACACAATAGAGAGCGAAGTTGCAGATGTATTTATTGTTCTAAGTAGTGTGTGTAATAAATTAGATATTGATTTGTTTAAATCAGTAAAAGATAAGGAACAAGAAAATATAAAAAGAATTTGGGAATAGATTAATGTTACTGGTTAGCCTAATTCGTAATATATATTAAAATACCGTTCTTTGTTGGTTGGACTTATCATCTAAGCTAGTACTTTTGGTGAGATAAAGTTAAAATATAGGTTTAAAATAGATATGTCACAAGTAGATTGAAAATAAAATATTGAA
>CANPFO010000043.1 GCA_947573555.1 uncultured Clostridium sp.
TGGTCATTATCAATGTTTAAAATTATTTCTGCTTTAGGACTAAATTTTAAGAAACTTTCTACATATTCACAAGCTTCTATAATAAAATGTTCACTAGTTCCAACTTTATAATTACCATCTAATGCATTTAAATATGCTCCAACTTGAATACTAGGATTTTGCATAGCTTCTATAAAACACAAAGAAACCATTGAAGTAGTAGTGGTTTTTCCATGAGTACCAGAAATACAGATAGTATCTTTAAAGCATCTTGTAATTTCTCCTAAAAAATCAGCTCTTTCTATTGTTGGAATATTTAATCTTTTTGCTTCTAACATTTCAATGTCATCTTGCTTTATTGCAGCTGAATAAATAACCACATCCGCTTTTGCGACATCTTCGATATTGTGACCAATTGTAACTTTAATTCCCATTGAGTCTAGTTTTTCTGTTGATTCAGATTGAGCCCAATCAGAACCTGTTACATTAAATCCCAAGTTTGTAAGAATGGCTGCAATACCACTCATACTTACTCCTCCAATACCAATCATATGTACATTTTTATATTTTTTTATATTTTCTATATTTGGCATTTTAAAATTCACTCCTAAATGATTTTTTTCAGATAGATTATATAATTATATAACCTAAATTTCAATAGTTTTTGGAAATTTAAATTGTTATTATTTATAATATTCTTTTATATAATAAAATGTTACATTATTAAAAAATCTTTTAAATAAAATGTAAAAAAAAGAAGGAAAAAAATTTTTTATGGAGAATAATAAAATAGGTACATAAGAATAAATTAATATGTACAAAATAATAAAAACTTAAGGAAGGCGGTGCACTAATAATGCAAATCACAGATGTACGTTTAAGAAAAGTAAATTCAGAGAACAGAATGAAAGCTGTTGCTTCTGTAACATTCGATAATGAATTCGCAGTACACGACATAAAAGTTATCGAAAGTCAAAACGGATTATTCATAGCTATGCCTAGCAGAAAAACTCCAAACGGAGAATTCAGAGATATAGCACATCCAATCAATGCTGAAACAAGAGAGAAAATTCAAAAAGCTATATTAGAAGCTTATGAAGCTCCTGAAACAGAAGAATCAGCAGAATAATAAAAATAAAAAAGAGAGATTATAAGACAAGTTCTTAAAATCTCTTTTTTATTTTTATATCCATTCACCATATTTTCTTATATAAATTTTCTTAGCAAATAGAGCAACAAAGCAATACAGCAAAGGAACTCCTAAAATAATACTCAAATACGAAATTGGATTAGACACTAAACCAATAAAATGACCTAAAGCTGTATAAGGAACAATAATAGCAACAATACTTAAAATAATAGAAGAAGCGTAAACAACCTTATGAGCATTACTTTCGATAAATGGCTTTTTAGCAGTTCTAATAATATGCATACCAACAAGATTAGAAACTACACCATAAGAAAACCAAATAGTCTGGAATACAGCAGCTTCTCTTATACCAAAAATAAACCAAATGGAAGCGAAAACAATCATATCAAAAGATGAACTTAAAGCTCCCATAAAAACCATAAAGTTTTTTAAACTATGCACATCCCATTTCTTAGGCATTTTTAAATATTCTTTATCAACATTATCAAAAGGCAAAGTTAGCTGACCTAAATCGTAAAGTAAACTTTGTACAAGTAATTGTATAGGAGTTATCGGCAAAAATGGAAGCAATACACTTGCAATTATTACTGAAGAGACTTCACCAAAATTGAAACTTATAGCAAGTTTTATATATTTCATAAGATTAGCAAAAGTACGTCTACCGTTCAGTAACACCATCTAACAATACATTTAAGTCCTTTTCTAAAAGAATAATATCAGCAGATTCTTTAGCAATATCCACAGCAGTATCAACAGAAATTCCAACATCAGAATTTGTAAGAGAAGGACTATCGTTTATACCATCTCCCATATAACCTACAACATTTCCATCATCTTTTAAAAGTCTAACAATTCTAGCTTTTTGAATAGGAGACAATTTAGCAAAAATATTCACATCTTTCAAAGTTCTTATAAGAGCCTGATCTGAGAGTTTATCTATATCACTACCTATAATAATCCTATTTGAATTTATATTAACTTTTTCACATATACATTTTGTGACTTCTGCATTATCTCCAGTTAAAACTATAACTCTAATACCAGAATTATTAAGCCTTTCAACAGCAATTTTAGCACTTTCCTTAGGTGGATCTAAAAAGCCAATAAAACCAATTAATATCATATTTTTTTCTGAATTTACATCAAAAATAGTATTATCTGTTATATCATTTTTTTGGCAAACAGCCACAACTCTTAGACCATCTTTATTCAAACTTGTACTAATCTTTTTTATATTATCTTTTATTTCTTTGGTAAGCTTAGAAATTTCACCTTTATAATCGACTAAAGTACAAATGTTTAAAATTTCCTCAACAGCACCTTTAGTAATCATCTGCTTTTTTCCATTTTCATCAGATACAATAACAGATAATCTCCTTCTAGAAAAGTCAAAAGGAATTTCATCAATTTTTTTGTATTTAGAAGTAATATTATCAAAACCATTTTCTAATCCACGAGATATTACAGCTTCATCAATATTTCCTTTAAGACCTGTTTGAAAAAAAGAATTTAAAAAGGCATGCTTTAAAACTCTAATATCTTCAGTACCATTTATATCTAAATATTTTTCAAGTACAATTCTATCTTCAGTTAATGTTCCAGTTTTATCTGTACATAAAATATTCATAGCACCAAAACTTTGAATAGAATTTAAAGACTTTACAATAGTCTTTTTCTTTGACATTCTAACAGCACCTTTAGATAAGCTAGAAGATAATATAACAGGAAGTAATAAAGGAGTTATACCAATTGCTATTGCAACTGCAAATGTAAAAGAGGTTAAAATTTCATGTTTCCAAGCTGTTAGAATAAAAACAATAGGAATCATAACTAACATAAATTTAATAAGTAATTTACTAATACTTTGAACTCCTTTTTGAAAGGCTGTTTGAGGTTTTCCAGTACTTAAAGTGTGAGCAATTTTTCCAAAATAAGTATCATCAGCAGTTTTAATAACTATACCTTTTGCACTTCCACTTATAACATTAGTTCCCATAAAACAAATAGTATCTAAATCAGTTAAAGAATTTATATCACTTAATGTAAGCTCAGAACTATCTAATTTTTTAACTGCTTCAGATTCACCAGTTAGCGAAGATTGTCCTACATATAAATCTTTTGATTCTATAATTCTTAAATCTGCAGGAATTAGAGAACCACTAGATAAAACCACTATATCACCTAAAACTATTTCTTTTATTGGAATTTTAATTTCAGCTCCATCACGAATTACATGGCTAGTTGTGGCTACAAGTTCTTTTAATTTTTCAGCAGCTTTATTAGAACGATATTCTTCAAAGAATTCTAAAAGTGTACTAGCTATAACTAAAACTAATATTACAATTATATTAGCATAACTTGGTACTTCAGGTAAAAATACATCTGTGTATATTAAAACTAATACAATTCCTAATAATATACGATTAAAAGTACTAAAAAGACTTTCAAATAAATAATTATACCACATTTTAGGTTTTGACTGACTAATTTGGTTTAAACCATTTTTATATAGTAAATTCTGTGCTTTTTCATAAGATAAACCATTAATATTATAGTTTTTTATAAAGTCATTTTTAGGCAGAACACACTGTTCACCATACATTTTTTTTATATCTAATTCTTCTTTAATATTTGACATTAAAATCATCCTTTACTTAAATATATTATTAACAATAATGTCAAAAATATTAAGATTTTTTTTCTAAGATGTTATTTCCTAAGTAGTAGTGTATTATTATATATAAAAATATATTATAATTCGTTCATTTCACTCAAAAAGAAGTTTTAATATAAGAATTTAAGCCTCTTTCACTTTTTGCGTGAACATTCCTCAAATTCTTATATAAAAACTTCTATTTTTCATTCCAATCAATCATTATAATATATTTTTATATATAATAATGCACTACTACTTAGGAAAAATAAACTTTAAGAAATCAATTTTTCTAAAATTTGGACAGCATTAGAAGCGGCTCCCTTACGCAAATTATCAGCAACAACCCAAATATTAATGCCAAAAGGAACACTAAAATCACGTCTAATTCTGCCAACAAAAACATCATCATAACCATCAGCTTTCGTAGCTAAAGGATAATAATTTTTCTCAATATCATCAACTAAAACAATACCAGGAGAATTTTGCAACAACATTTTAACATCATAAATATCAAAATTACTTTTAAATTCTATATTAATACTTTCACTATGGCAATTTTTAACAGGAACTCTAACAGTAGTTGCAGTGATTGGAAGATATGGCCTATTCAAAATTTTTCTAGTTTCGTCAATCATTTTATGCTCTTCTTTAGTATAACCATCAGGCATAAAAACATCTATATGAGGAATGCAATTATTAAAAATAGGATATGGAAATTTCTTAGGGGGAACACCATTAATACCATTTTCTAAGTCATCAATTCCAGCCTTACCAGCTCCTGATGTAGATTGATATGTAGAATAAACAATTCTCTTAATTTTGTACCTATCATCCAAAGGCTTTAAAGCAACAACAGCTTGAATTGTAGAACAATTAGGATTTGCTATAATGCCATTATTTTCAAAAATTTTCTCGGGATTTACTTCAGGAATGACTAATGGTACATCATTATGCATTCTAAAAAAGCTACTATTATCTATAACAACGCACCCTTTAGAAACTGCTAACGGAGCAAATTTTTCAGAAACAGAACCTCCCGCACAAAAAATAGCATAATCGAATCCAGAATCAAAAGAACTTTCAGTAAGCTCTTGTATAATATAATTTTGACCTAAAAAAACAACTCTAGAACCAGCAGATTTTTTTGATGAAAAAAGCGTATATTGGCAATTTTTAAAACTTTTTTCCTCGAGAACTTTTAAAACAGTTCTTCCTACTAAACCTGTGCTACCAACAATAGCAACTTTATAACTTGTTTTCATAAATACCTCCTTAAAAACTTCAAACGAATATAACTTAGTTGTGAATAGTAACTCATACAATAATATTAAAAAAGTGAAAAAAAGTTGCAAAATTTTGCCAATAATAGTATAATAAAAAAAGTGGAATAATAAATATAAAATAAAAGAGAGGTAAAAAATGAATTATATTTATATACTAAGAGAAGCTTTAGTATGGATAATAACAGTATTTTGGATATATCAGCTAGTAATAAGTCTATGCTCGTTAATAAAATTAAAAGACAAACCATTAAAAATAAATAAGCAACACAGATTTATGGCGATAATACCAGCACATAATGAAGAACAAGTAGTTGGTAATTTAATAGAAAGCTTAAAAGAACAAACATATAATAAAGAATCATATGATATATATGTAATTGCAGACAATTGTACAGACAATACAGCTAAAATCGCTGAAAAAGCAGGAGCAATAGTATATGAAAGATATGATGAGTCAAATAAAACAAAAGGAGCAGCATTAGATTGGTTTCTACAACAAAAAATAAAAGAGAATGCACAATATGATGCAGTATGTATCTTTGATGCAGATAACATAGTAGATAAAAATTTTATAAAGGCAATGAACAAAAAACTATGCCAGGGAGAAGAAGTAGTTCAAGGATATAGAGATATAAAAAATCCAACAGACAACTGGATAACATCAGGATATGCACTATTTTATTGGACAATGCACAGATTTTATCATTTAGCTAGATACAATTTAGGACTTTCACCATTACTAAATGGAACAGGATTTATGGTAAGTTTTGACATAATAAAAGAAAATAATGGATGGAAAACTGTAACACTAACAGAAGACATCGAATTTTCATTACAAAGAATACTAAAAGGAAAAAGATTAGGATGGTCTACTGAGGCAATAGTATATGACGAACAACCAACAGGATTTAAACAAAGCTGGTCACAAAGAAGCAGATGGACAGTTGGTCATATGCAATGCATAAAAGAATATACAGGAAAGCTAGTTGAAGCAGCAAAAGAAAACAAAACAATTATGAATCTAGATGGAGTCCTATATATAATAGGAAGTATACCAATGTTTGTGCTAACAATAATATTATTACTATCAAATTTAATATTATACGCAATAAATGGAATGACACAAATGGAATTAATGATAAACATATTAAAATTTTTAATACCTACATTTATATTACCATCGTTAACAGCAGCATTTGTAATGTTTTTAGAAGGAAAACCATTAAAACCAATGCTTAAAGGATTTTTCACATATCCATTATTTATGGGGTCATGGTTACTAATTAATTTTAAATGTTTATTTAAAAGAGAGACATCATGGGAAAAAATTACGCATAATAGAAATATAAAAATAGAAGAAGTAAATGAAAATGAAAGAGAAACAGAAAAAATTTAAAAAATACTTGCATTTTTACCAAAAAATGGTTATAATATAAATATAAACATACGAGACAATAGAGAGTGGGAACAAATCCCACTCTCTATATTTTGAAAAGGGGTGAAAAATTGGCAAACATAGAAGAAAAAGTAGAAGAACTAGTCAAACCAATAATTGAAAATCTAGGATATAAAATTTATGATATACAATATGAAAAAGAAGCAAAAAATTATTACTTAAGAATATTTATAGATAATGAAAAAGGTATAGACTTAAATGACTGTGAAAAAGTAAACAATGCCATAACAGATATTTTAGACAAAGAAAATTATATAAAAGAACAATACTTCTTAGAAATCTCATCGCCAGGGATAGAAAGAGTTTTAAGAAAAGATAAACACTTAGAACAAAATATTGGTAAAGAAGTAAAAATAAAGTTATTTAAAAAAGATGAAAAAGGCAATAAAGAATATGATGGAAGTTTAGAAAAAGTTAATGAAGAAAAAATTTTTATAAATCAAGAAAATGCAGAAATCGAAATAGAAAGAAAAAATATCGCACTAATAAAAACTATTTATAATTGGTAGACATAGACAACATGTGTCCCAAAATGGACAAAATGTCCAAGAAGAACCGTCCCTATAGGACAAAGAGGAGGAATTAAAAATGAAAGCTATTGATAATAAGGAATTAATATTAGCATTAGAGGAATTAGAAAAAGAAAAAGGAATAAAAAAAGAATATGTATTAGAATCAATAGAAACAGCACTAGTTACAGCATATAAAAGAAATTTTGATGCATTAGAGAATGTTAAGGTTGATATTGACCACAATACAGGAGTAACACATGTATATTCAATTAAAGAAGTTATGGAAAATGCAAATGATGAAGTAACAGAAATAAGTTTAGAAGAAGCTCATAAAATTAATAGAGATTTAACAATAGGAGATTCTGTAGAAGTTGAAATTGTTCCAAAAGATTTTGGGAGAATTGCAGCACAAACTGCAAAACAAGTAATAGTTCAAAAATTAAGAGAAGTTGAAAGAGATTTAACATTTAATGAATATAGTGAGAGAAAAGGTGAAATTGTTTCAGGGATTATTCAAAAGGCTGACAGAAACATTGTTGTAGTAGATTTAGGAAGAATAGAAGGTATAATGCTTTCAAAAGAGCAAGTACCAACAGAGAAATATAAAGTTAATGACAAAATAAAAGCATATATAGTAGATGTAGAAAGAGGATTAAAAGGAGCTCCACAAGTAATGATTTCTAGAAGTCATCCTGATTTTGTCAGAAAATTACTAGAATTCGAAATACCAGAAATATATGAAGGCTTAATAGAAATAAAGAGTGTATCAAGAGATGCAGGGTCAAGAAGTAAAGTTGCAGTGTATTCACCAGATCCTAATATAGATCCAGTAGGTTCTTGTGTAGGAGCAAAAGGTGTGAGAATTCAAAATGTTATAAATGAATTGAATGGAGAAAAAATAGATGTAATAGAATGGGATGAAGATCCAAGCACATATATAGCAGCAGCATTACTTCCAGCCCAAATATTAGCAGTAGATATAAAAGAAAGCGAGAAATTTGCAGAAGTAATAGTACCAGATGATCAATTATCATTAGCAATAGGAAAAGCAGGACAAAATGCAAGATTAGCTGCAAAACTTACAAATTGGAAGATTGATATAAAATCAGAAACGCAATTCAAAGAAATGATGGCAGAAAAGAAAGACGAAGAAAACGAGGAAGAAAATAACGAATAACAAAGAAGGTATATGTTATGAAAAAACAACCACAAAGAACATGTATGGGATGCAACCAAAAAAAAGATAAAAATCAATTAATAAGAATAGTTAAATGTAAAAATAATGAAATATTATTAGATAGAACTGGAAAAAAAGAAGGTAGAGGAGCATATATATGTGATGATGTAAAATGCTTAGAAAGACTTATAAAAAGTAAAAGGTTAGATAAAGTATTTGAAATACAAATCACACAAGAAATTTATGAAAGTTTAAGAGGTGTAATTCTTGATAAATAATAAAATATTAGGTTTAATAGGATTAGCAATGAAAGCTGGTAAAGTATCTTTTGGAGCAGATAGTGTAGAAGAAGGTATAGAAAAAAGAAAAATAAAGTTAGTAATAATTGCTAAAGACAGTTCAGAAAGAACACAAAAAAAGTTTGAAGATAAATGTAAAGATTATAATATACCAATAATAATAGACTGCGATATAAACAGCTTAAGCAAAGTTATTCGGAAAAGAAAATAAAGCTATTATTGGAATAAAAGATATAAATTTTGCAAATTCAATACAAGAAAAATATAATGGGGGTGATATTATTGGGTAAGATAAAAATATATGAAATAGCAAAAGAGCTAGACTTAACCAGTAAAGAAGTATTAGAAATGGCACAAAAATTAAATTTAGATGTAAAAAGTCATATGAGTAGCATTGAAGAAGAGGATGCCAAAAAAATAAGAAATAGTTTATCTAAAAAAACAGATCAAACTACAAAACAACAAACACCAGTTACGAAGAAAGAAGAAAAGGCACCAGTTATTATAAGAAGAGAAGTTATAATAACAGATGAAGAGCATACTAAAAAGCATGAAGAAAAGAAAAAAGAAACAAGAAATAATAACATAGGATTTGTAGAAAGAAAACAAGATAAGAATTTTAATATAGTATATAGAAATAAACCTAATAAACCAAAAACAGTAAATGAATTATTTGGATTAAATAAAGAAGAAACAAAAAAAGAGGAAGAAGTACAAGAAACGCCGATAAAAGAAAGTGTTAAAGAAACATATAAAGAACCAGTAAAAGAAGAAATTAAAAAGCAAGGGGATAATAACATAAAAATGCAATCAGAAGTAATTGAAAAAAGACAAAATACTAATATAAAACCACAAGGTGAAAATACAGATAATAGATATAGAGATAGAAATAATAGAAATTTTAATAATAATAACTATAATAGACAAAATAATTTTAATAATAGAAATGGTTTCAATAATGATAATAGAAATAATAGAAACCATAACTTTAATAATGACAATAATTTTAGAAATAATAGTTACAATAACGAAAATAATAATTTTAGAAATAATAATTATAATAACGAAAATAACAATTTCAGAAATAATAGTTATAATAACGAAAATAATAATTTTAGAAATAATAATTATAATAATGAAAATAATAATTTTAGAAAAAATAATTTTAATAATAAAAATAATTATAATGGAAACAATAATCATAGTCAAAATAATAATTATAACAATGGAAATAGATTCAATAATAGAAGACCATTAGATGAAAAAGGAATTGAAAAGAATATTAAAAATATAATGGCTGTTGAAACAATAGAAAAAGAAGTTGTTAGAGACTATAGTAAAAATATAGATAAGCAAAAAGCAAATAATAAATTCGAGGAAAATAAGAATAAAAAATCAAAAACAACAAGAAAAGGTGACAATAGCTTTGATGAAGGAAAATTAAAAACATTAAAACAAACAAGCAAATTATCTAATATGTTCGAAGAACAAGATGGCGGAATGTTAGATTACTATGATTTATCAACACAAAGAGGCAGAAAAGGAAAGAAAAAGCTAATTAAGGATGAAGAAAGAAATAAGCAAAAAATATTTGAATTAACAGAAATAGAAATACAAGACTCTATAACTGTAAAAGACTTAGCTGCTGAAATGAAAAAAACAACATCAGATGTAATCAAGAAATTACTAGGATATGGAATAATGGCAACAATAAATCAAGAAATAGATTTTGATACAGCATTTTTGGTAGCAGGTGAATTTGGAATATCAGCAAAGAAAAAAGAAACTGTAACAGATGAAGATATATTATTTGACGATTCAGAAGACCAAGAAGAAGATTTAGAAGTAAGACCACCAGTAGTTGTTGTTATGGGACACGTAGACCATGGAAAAACATCTTTACTAGATACTATAAGAAAAACAAATGTTATAGAAGGAGAAGCTGGAGGAATTACACAAGCAATTGGTGCATACAAAGTTAAAATAAATGACAGGGAGATAACATTTTTGGATACACCAGGACACGAAGCGTTTACTGCAATGAGAGCAAGAGGAGCACAAATAACAGATATAGCAATTTTGGTTGTAGCTGCAAATGATGGAATAATGCCACAAACAGTAGAAGCTATAAACCATGCAAAATCAGCAGGAATACCAATAATAGTAGCAATTAACAAGATAGATTTACCAGATGCCAATATAGATAAAGTAAAACAAGAATTAATGAAATACGAGTTAGTACCAGAAGAATGGGGAGGAGAAACAATCTGTGTTCCAATTTCAGCTAAAAACAATACAAATATTGACCAATTGTTAGAAATGGTATTATTAGAAGCTGATGTATTAGAATTAAAATCAAACCCAAATAAACAATCAAAAGGTGTAGTTATAGAAGCAAGACTTGATAAATCAAAAGGTGCAATTGCAACAATGCTTGTACAAAGAGGAACACTAGATGTAGGAGATACTATTATAGTTGGCTCATCAATAGGTAGAATAAGAGCAATGACAAACGAAAATGGTAAAAAAGTAAAATCAGCAGGACCATCAACACCAGTTGAGGTTATGGGATTAACAGAAGTACCAGAAGCAGGAGATGTATTCTACGAAGTAAAAGATGAAAGAACAGCTAAACATTTAATAGAAAAGAGAAAAAATGAAGCTAGAGAAAAAGCTATTAACTCTGGAACAAAAGTTACACTTGATAATTTATTTAGCCAAATGGAAGAAGGAAACTTAAAACATCTTAACTTAATTGTTAAAGCTGATGTTCAAGGTTCAGTAGAAGCAGTAAAACAATCAATGGAAAAATTACGTAATGAAGAAGTAAAAGTTCAAGTAATACATGCAGCACCAGGAGCAGTAAATGAATCAGATGTAACTCTTGCAAAAGTATCAAATGCTATAATAATTTCATTTAATGTAAGACCAATTCCAGCAGCAAAAGAAATGGCTGACAAAGAAGAAGTTCAAATAAAACAATATTCAATAATTTATCAGGCAATAGAAGAAATAGAAGCGGCAATGAATGGAATGCTAGCACCAAAATATGAAGAAAAAGTAATTGGAACAGCAGAAGTAAGACAAACATTTAGAATATCAAATGTAGGAACAGTAGCAGGTGCATTTGTATTAACTGGTAAAGTAGAAAGAAATGCAGGAGTTAGAATAATAAGAGAAAATATAGTAATTCATGAAGGAAAACTTTCAACATTAAAAAGATTTAAAGACGAAGCAAAAGAAGTATCAAAAGGATTTGAATGTGGTATCCAAATTGAAAACTTTAATGATATTAAAGAAGGAGATATCATAGAGGCATATATTATGGAAGAAATAAAAAGATAGAGGGAATAAGGGACGTTCCTTAAATCCATCTTAGAAGGGATTAGGGGACACTCCTTATAGCTTTATGTAGGAGGTATATAAAATGCCAAATAAAAATAATAATAGACAAGGTCGTATAGACGAAGAATATAGAAGAGAACTAAGCCAAATATTAGGATATGAATTAAAAAACCCTAATGTAACAGGAATGATAAGTGTTACAAAAGTAAAAGTAACACCAGACTTAAAATATGCAAAAGTATATATAAGCATACTAAATTGTAAAAATATAGAAGAGACATTGCAAGGTTTAAAAAAATCATCTGGATTTATAAGAACAGAATTAGCAAAAAGAATAAATTTAAGAAATACACCAGAATTAACATTTGAAATAGACGATTCTATGGAATATGGAGCAAGAATTGATTCTATATTAAAAGAAATCTTACCAGAACAAGAAAATAAGCAAGATTAATTAAGGGTTGGGACAGATTAGAACATATTTCGACAAAAAAGTGAGACAAAAAAACCTGTCCCAAATGTCTCAGAAAGGAATAAGTATGACATTAGAT
The DNA here is from genome assembly GCA_947573555.1 of uncultured Clostridium sp. Taxonomy (GTDB): domain Bacteria; phylum Bacillota; class Clostridia; order TANB77; family CAG-508; genus CAG-269. The sequence goes on from CANPFO010000043.1 coordinate 12,409, forward strand.
AGTATATTAAAAAAAATAGAAGATGCAGAAAACATAGTAATATTAACTCACGAAACACCAGATGGAGATGCTATTGGTAGTTCTCTAGCTATGAAATTAGCACTTAAAAAGTTGGGGAAAAATCCTGATGTGATAATAAAAGATGTTCCTAAAGTGTTCAGATTTTTACCTGAAACAGAAGATATAAAACAAGACTCAAATATAGAAAAATATGATTTAGCAATTTCTTTAGATTGTGCAGATTTTAAGAGGCTATCAGGCAATGAATATTTTGAAAAAGCTAAAGAGACAATTGCCATAGACCATCATGGAAGTAATAAAATGTACGCAGATATCAATTTTGTGAATCCAGTGTCTCCAGCTTGTTGCCAAATATTAATTGGAATGTTTGACTATTTTAATATAAATATTGATAAAGATTTAGGTAGCTGTATATTAACAGGAATAATAACTGATACTGGTGGTTTTAGATATTCAGGTGTGACACCAGAGACATTTGAGTTTACAGCAGATTTATTACAAAAAGGTGTAAATGTGTCTGATATTTATAAAAGAGTATTAAATACTAAAACTAAACCAAATTTTGAATTGATGAAGAGAGTTATAGATAGAATGGAATTTTTAGAACAAGGGAAGATTACATTCACATATATAACTAATAAGGATTTAAATGAAGCAAATGCAGAGATTGGAGATCATGAGGGGCTAGTCGAAATTGGAAGAGATATTGAAGGTGTGGAAGTTTCAGTATTTATAAGACAAAAAGAAGATGATGAGAATACATACAAAGTTTCAATGCGCTCTAATGAATATGTAAATGTTTCTGATGTATGTATTATGTTTGGCGGTGGAGGACATGAAAAAGCTGCTGGAGCTACAATACAAGGAAACTTAGAACAAGTAAAACAGAAAGTAATGAATGAATTAAGTAAAGTAGTCAAGAGGTAATGTAAAATAAAATGGACGGAATAATTATTATTAATAAAAATAAGAACTGCACATCACATGATATTGTATATAAAATAAAAAAGATGTTTAATGAAAAAGTAGGTCATACTGGAACATTAGACCCAATTGCAGAAGGTGTACTTCCAATTCTTATAGGAAAAGGTACACTTTTGTCAAAATATTTAATAAATCATAATAAAAAGTATATTGTAAAACTTCAATTAGGTATAAAAACAGATACAGCTGACAGCGAAGGTAAAATTATAGATGAAAAAATAGTAAATTCGAATTTGCTAAATGAAGAACATATTAATAAACTTCTTAAAAGTTTTATTGGAAAACAAGAACAAATTCCACCAATATATTCTGCCATAAAAGTAAATGGAAAGAAACTGTATGAATATGCAAGAAAAGGTCAAGATGTAGAATTAAAGCCTAGAATAATAGAAATCTACAATATAAAATTATTACGGATATTCTGTAGAAGAAAAACAAATCGAGTTTGAAGTATTCTGCGGAAAAGGTACATATATAAGAAGTTTGTGCGAAGATATTGCTAAAAAACTTGAAACAGTAGGTTATATGAAAGAATTGACTAGGACTCAAGTTGGCGAATTTAAAATAGAGGATAGCATAACTATACAAGTGCTAGATTCTAATAAAGACGATTTGCAGTTTGTTAATGATAAAGTTATTTCAATAGAGAGGATGTTTGAAAATAGTCAGTCTTTAATGTTAGAAGATAAAAAATTGCAAATGTTTTTAAATGGTGTTAAAATAACTCAAAAATTTGATGATGGGTTTTATAGAGTTTATGATATGAATAATGTTTTCATAGGAATTGGTATTATTCAAGATAGTCTATTAAAAAGAGATATCGTAATTTAGTAATCATCTATTCCCATTTTTTATCCATATTTGCCCAACCTTTTATTATATAAAATATATATGGTAATTTGTTCATTCCA